>CAYSKY010000462.1:0-3383 GCA_964431425.1 uncultured Burkholderiales bacterium | reverse complement strand
GCTTTGACGATGCCCCGACACGGCGTGGCAAGGCGTCGGTACACCGGGCATTCGGCGAACGCCTTGCCGTTCTGGCCGGCGACGCGCTCATCGTGCTGGCATTTGATGTGCTCGCGCGCGGCGTATCTTCGCGCCCGGAGCGCCTCGTACCTCTGCTCAAAATCGTTTCAGGCTCGGTCGGCATGCCGTTGGGGATTGCGGCAGGCCAGGCGTGGGAAAGTGAGCCGCTGGTCTCGCTGTCGGCATACCAGCAGGCAAAGACCGGCGCCCTGTTCGCTGCGGCCACAATGGCCGGAGCGGCTGCGGCCGGCATGCCCTGCGAACCCTGGCGTCTGCTGGGTGAACGGCTCGGCGAGGCCTACCAGGTGGCGGATGACATCCGGGATGTGGCCGGCAAGGCAGAAGAACTTGGCAAGCCGGTCGGACGTGACGCCGTTCTCGGACGTCCGAGTGCGGCACGCGAATTGGGCATCAACGGTGCCATCGCAAGGCTTGAATACCTTGTCAGTGGTGCACTGGCTTCAATCCCCGATTGTCCGGGTGGCGTGGAGCTGAAAGGATTGATCCGCGAGGAAGCGGACGGCCTGCTGCCTGAGGGTCTCGTCCAGCGCGCCGCCTGATCCCGCCGCATGGCGGGGTCGGTTCTCAATTTGGCTGCACCCACCGCAATGGGGCTGCCTGAACGTCTTCTGGCATGGCGGAACCGGCTTCTGGCCAGCCCCCGCTTTCAGCGGTGGGCGGCCTCCTTTCCGCTGACGCGGGCAGTGGCGCGCCGGCAGTCGCGGGCGGTATTTGATCTCCTGGCCGGCTTCATTTACTCCCAAGTGCTGCTCGCCTGCGTACGTTTGCAACTGCTCGAGTTTTTGCTGCGGGAAGGCCCGCAGAGCGCATCCGCGATTGCAGCCCGCACCGGCCTGACCGCTTCCGCCACCGGTCGGCTGCTGGATGCAGCGGTTTCATTGAAGCTGATTGCCGTGCTCCGCGACGGGCGGTTTGTGCTGGGTGAGTTGGGCGCGCCGATTGCCGGCAATACCGCCATTCAGTCCATGGTCGAGCATCACGCGCTGGTGTATGCCGATCTTCGCGACCCGGTTGCGCTGCTGCGTGGCGCCGCGGGTGAAACATCGCTGTCGCGCTATTGGGCGTATGCCGCCACGCCTAACCCGTCGGAACTGGCGGACGACCACGTCGGCGCGTATTCAGATCTGATGTCGGCTTCGCAGCCGCTGGTCGCCGGCGAAATCCTGGACGCTTTTGACTTTACCCGCCACCGTTGTCTGCTGGATGTCGGGGGCGGACAGGGAACCTTCCTCATGACAGTTGCCGCGCGGCATCCGGCGCTGCAACTGATGTTGTTTGATCTGCCTGCGGTTGCGCAACGTGCGACGGAGCGTTTTGCCGATGCCGGCCTGGCCAATCGCGCGTGGGCGGTGGGCGGCGACTTCTTTTCCGACGCTTTGCCGTGTGGCGCAGACCTGATTTCACTGGTGCGGGTTCTGCACGACCACGACGACCACCGCGTGATGGCGCTGCTCAGCGCGACGTGGGAGGCGCTGCCGGAGGGCGGAACGTTGCTGATTGCCGAGCCGCTGTCCGGGGTGGACGGGGCGGAGCCGGTCGGTGATGCGTATTTCGGTTTCTACCTGCTGGCCATGGGCAGCGGACGCGCCAGAAGCGTGCAAACACTAACCGGGATGCTGCTGGAAACCGGTTTCACCAGACCGCGCGTCGTCCCGACCCGCCTGCCACTGCAAACAAGTTTGATCCTGGCAAAGAAAATAACACGATGATTTATAAAGACTTTTGAGGTTTGATTGCAATGTGTAATTATTTCTTGACAGTGATAAATGTCATAGTATGATGACAGTGTCGATCGAGCCTTACACCGCGACTTTTTCGCGGCGCTCACAAGTCGGAGGACTTGGGTGAATAGAACAAAAGCTGTCGTACTCGAAAGTCCCGAGCACCTGGTATTGAGCGACCTCGTTCTCGATGAGCCGGGGGAGGGCGATGTCGTCGTCGATATCGACTGGAGTGGCATCAGCACCGGCACCGAACGTTTGCTCTGGTCGGGACGCATGCCGAACTTTCCGGGCATGGGATATCCGCTGGTACCGGGCTACGAATCGGTGGGCCGCGTTGTGCAGGCGGGATCCCGGGCGGCGCTCACGGTCGGCGAACCGGTGTTCGTGCCGGGGGCGCGTTGTTTTGGCGATGTGCGGGGTTTGTTCGGCGGCGCGGCATCCCGTGTTGTGCTGCCGGCGACGCGTGCGTTACCGATCGGCGATTCACTTGGCGAGCAGGGCGTGCTGCTGGCACTTGCGGCCACTGCTTACCATGTCGCCGCCGGTGAACTTGCACGGCAGCCCGACCTGATTGTCGGACACGGCGTGTTGGGGCGTGTGCTTGCCCGCCTCGCCGTTGCGGCCGGTGGCAAGCCGGTTGTATGGGAGACCAATCCGGCCCGACGCGAAGGCGCGATCGGGTATGCGGTGATTGATCCTTTGCTGGATGATCGCCGCGACTACCGCGTCATCTGCGACGTCAGCGGCGATGCGTCGATACTCGACAAACTGATTGCACGACTCGCGCCGGGCGGTGAGGTCGTACTCGCCGGCTTTTACGAGGACGCGCTCTCATTTGTGTTCCCGCCCGCCTTCATGAAAGAAGCACGCATCCGCGTTGCTGCGCAATGGCAACCGCAGGACCTGCTGGCGGTGAAATCGCTGGCGGCGTCGGGCGCACTACCACTGGACGGCCTGATTACCCACCGCTCGGAGGCGCATGACGCCGACCGTGCTTATCGCACTGCATTCAACGATGCAGGCTGTCTGAAGATGGTCCTTGACTGGAGAAATGCACGATGAGTTCATCCTGTGAAACCACGGTTTCGTCCGTGCAGTTCGTCAAGAACAGCGTACGCGCCGAGGCTGCCATCGAACCCGATCCGGTCAGCACCGGGCCGGTCACTAAAACCACGCAGATCATTGCGATCTACGGCAAGGGAGGCATCGGCAAAAGTTTCACGCTGGCCAACCTGTCCTACATGATGGCCCAGCAGGGCAAGAAGGTCCTGCTGATCGGCTGTGATCCGAAGAGTGACACTACGTCGCTGCTGTTCGGCGGCAAGGCCTGTCCGACCATCATTGAAACGTCGTCTCGCAAGAAACTGGCGGGTGATCCGGTCGCCATCGGCGATGTCTGTTTCAAGCGTGATGGTGTTTTTGCGATGGAACTGGGCGGCCCCGAGGTCGGGCGCGGCTGTGGTGGTCGCGGCATCATCCATGGCTTTGAGACGCTTGAAAAACTCGGATTCCACGATTGGGGATTCGACTATGTGTTGCTGGATTTCCTTGGTGATGTGGTCTGCGGCGGATTTGGCC
>CAYSKY010000461.1:0-3392 GCA_964431425.1 uncultured Burkholderiales bacterium | reverse complement strand
GCATCACCGTGGACGCGCCGGCCGCCAACGCCTTGGCCATGTCACCGGAGAAGCGGATGCCGCCGTCGGCAATGCACGGTATGCCGTGTACGGCCAGCGCACCGGAGACATCGGCAATGGCGGTGATCTGCGGCACGCCAACGCCCGCCACGATGCGCGTGGTGCAGATCGAGCCGGGGCCGATGCCCACTTTCACGCAGTCTGCGCCGTGATCAACCAGCGCCATGGCGCCGGCCGCCGTGGCGATATTGCCGCCGATGATTTCCACGTTCGGGAAGTGCTTCTTGACCCACTTCACGCGATTGAGCACGTTCTTGGAGTGTCCGTGTGCGGTGTCCACCACCAGCACATCCACGCCCGCTTCCACCAGCAGTTCGACGCGCTCGTCGGTACCTTCGCCGATGCCCACCGCTGCACCCACCCGCAAACGACCCATGTCGTCCTTGCAGGCATTGGGGTGCTCGCTGGATTTCAGAACGTCCTTTACGGTGATGAGGCCGCGCAATTCGAACGCCTTGTTGACCACCAGCACACGTTCCAGCCGGTGCTTGTGCATCAGCGCCAGCGCCTGTTCGCGCGTGGTGCCTTCGCTCACGGTGATGAGCTTGGATTTTCCGGTCATCACGTTCTTGACCGGCTGATCGAGTTTGGTTTCAAACCGCAGGTCGCGGTTGGTGACGATACCGACGACTTTTTTGCCGTCGACGACCGGCAGCCCGGAGATATGGTGCTTGCGCGTCAGCGCGATCACATCGCGCACGCTCATGGCGGGTGAAACCGTCACCGGGTCTTTCACCACGCCGCTCTCGAACCGCTTGACCTTGGAAACCTCAAAGGCCTGCGCCTTGGCGGTCATGTTCTTGTGAACAATGCCGATTCCGCCTTCTTGCGCCAGCGCAATGGCCAAGCGTGCCTCCGTGACGGTATCCATCGCCGCGGACAGCAGCGGTATGTTCAGCGAAATCCGGGGTGTGAGGCGGGTTGCGAGCGAAACGTCGCGGGGAAGTACGGTGGAATGCGCGGGAACCAATAGAACATCATCGAACGTCAGTGCTTTTTTAACGACTTTCACGTTTTTGACTCCGACAAAAGAGGCATTATACGCGACGCCCGCCACACTTCGAATGCCCCTCTGTCACCGGCTGTTTTGGTTGACGCCCGAGCGGTTTACGGATACCTTAGCGAAATTAGGCGAAGTGTGTGATCTAACTCTTTGACGGAAAAACGACTTTTGAGTAATTTCCGGCAGCCTTACGAGGCTGGTCTGTGATGCCTGTTCAACCATGCCGGAAGGTTTTCTGCGTGGCCTTTTTGCTGGCACTGGCCGGCGGTTGTGCAGCGCCGGAAGCCCCGGTAGTGGTCGCGCCGGCACCGGTGGTGGCGCCGCCTCCCAAGGCAACGGAATTGACGGCGGAAGCGGCGGCGGCATTGCAGGCAGCCGAGCAAAGCGTCATTGAAGCCAGGGTGCGTCGCGCGTTGTGGACCACGGCCGTTGAAGAACTGGACAAGGCGCGCGCCGCCGCCAAGGTGTTTGACAGCGTGGCAACACTCACCCACGCGCGGGAAGCCGCCACGCTGTGTGATTTGTCGATCAAGCAACTCGCCGCACCACCGGTGAAATGGTGAACCGGACAAAACGGCAACGAGGAGAAACATGATGAAATCCCCCATCCAGTTGTTCATCGCGCTGGCCATCCTGCTGGCGACGGCCACGGTGGCGGCTCAGGTATACAAGTGGGTCGACAAGGACGGCAAAGTCCAATACACCGATACGCCGCCCCCGCCGGGCGCAGCGAAGACCGATCCAAAGAAAGTTGAGACCGGCCCGTCGTCGGGCTCTGCAGACAGCGCCGCGCCCGCCGGCAAGTCACTGCAAGAGCGCGCCAAGGACTTCGACAAGCGCCGCGCCGATGCGGATTCCAAGGCGAAGAAGGATGCCGAAGCGGAAAAGGTGGCCAAGAACAACGAACAGGTTTGCCGCGACGCAAAAATATTCTTGTCAGATCTCGAAAGCGGGCGTCCCATTTACCGCTCCAATGAGAAGGGCGAACGCGAACTGGTGGGTGAGGACCAGCGCAAGTCAGATGTCGCGAGAGCACGCGAGTCGATCGCGGCAGCATGCAAGGGTTGATCCATGCAAGGGCGCGACGGTGACTCCGCTTCACGCCCGAAACGGCCCCTAGCCCGTCGCGCCGTTCGCTGGCCGGCCATGGTGCTGGCGGCGGCTGCCACATTTCCGCCGGGCGCCGGCTCGCAGTCCACTCCAACTGAAAATGCCGAAGTTGGCCGCACCGCTCCCCGGCAAGGGACCGCTCCCGCCTCAGCCGGCCGCTGGACGGTTTATGCCGGTGACACATTGGCCACACTGGCGCGGGGCATCCACCCGCGCAACAAGGCGCGGCAAACCCAATATGTCGCCGCCGTACGCTCGCTGAATCCGGCTGTCGCAAATACCGCCGTCGATGCCCCCTTGCCGGTGGGCTTGCAATTGACGCTTCCCGACCTCAAGGCGCTATCCGGGCTGCCGGCCGGAACCGTGACGTTTCCGGTTGCCGCCGCAATGCCGCCTGCAGTTTCGCCGCCCGCAACGGTTCGCGAGGTGCCGGTGGCTGCGGCAGCCGCACCTGCCGCACCGGAAGCCGCCAGACCGGCACCGCCGGCGCCCGTTTCCTTGCCCGGCCAGTGGACGGTGCGCGCAGGCGATACGATGCGCAAACTTGCACAAGCAATTTATCCTTCGAGCCGCGCGCGCCAGGATATGTACATTGCTGAATTGCGCAGCTTGAATCCGCAACTGGCCGGCACGCAGGACGGCGGCGCACTGGCGGCGGATTCGCAGCTGGTCATGCCCGACCTGAAAAAACTGTCGGCCATGCCCGCCGGTCCGTCGCAGCCCGCAGTGCGTGGCGCCCGTGCGTCCAAACCGGTCAGCGCGCGAGCAGACAGCACCCGTGTCACGCCGGCGCCAGTGCCAGCCCCACCAGCCCCCGCACCGGCAAGCGCGCCAACGGCGGCGCCCGCCACAGCCGGCACGGCTGCGGTGACACCTGCGCCGGCCGGCAAAGTTTCCACCGTCCAGCTGCCCGGTGAAGGGTTGCGCCTGCGACTTTCGGGTACCGACATCAATCTTTCGCGCAGCCGCAACATCAGCGAAAACGATCGCCGGGCGCTGCGCGAAAAGCAGCTGCTGCTGGATGCCGATGACCAGCTCGCCACGCTGCTGTCGCTGCGCAACACGGTACGCCAGCTGGAAGGCCGGCTGAGCGAGTTGCAGCTGAAAATGGCCGCCGGGGTGAACGGTGCCGCCGACAACAAGCCCGCGCCGCTCCCGCCAGCCGCCACACCGGCGCCGGTACCCGCGCCCCCATCGCCCTCCACGCCGGCGGTAGCAG
>CAYSKY010000460.1:0-3397 GCA_964431425.1 uncultured Burkholderiales bacterium | reverse complement strand
GAACACAATTGGAGTCAGCCGTCGCAAATGCAAAGCCGGTTATTTTTGTAGCGGGCCCAACTGATGAGGTCTATCTGAAAAAAGCGCTAACACTTCTTCGAAGAAATAATCTGCAAGCTAGGTTTGACATCAAATTCATCGGCGTCTCTGGCCCAGGCGGCGACACTTTTGCAGGTGATTCATCATTGAAACAAGTTTGCTCGTTCATAAAACACAATCGAGACCATTTTGCGAAACCTACGCTTGTTCTATTTGACTGGGATGCACGGCAAACGTCAGAGACGTTCTCCAATCTGAGGGTATTTTCCATACCAGTAAATTCCGCGAACGGCAAAATGAAGCGAGGTATTGAAAACTTAATCGACGAATCAGCCTTTTTGCAGAGTGACTACAAATCCAAGACTGAAATCGGAGAGTATGGTGAGCAGAAGTCGATTCAGATATTTGAAAAGGCCAAATGTTGCGACCGAATTTGCAATGGCTCGATCCCGCCCGCAATATTGAAATCCCATTTCGCCAAATTTGAGGTGGTAATACAAGAGATTGAACAATGGATAGCTTCTTGGGAAAGCTGAAATTGCCTTCCTAGAGGACGGCGCAAATTGTATGTTTACGCATTGCTTTCCATGATGTTGGGCCTTAACCGATGACGACACCCCTCAGATTTGCCGTCGCTCTCCTGGCAGCAGCAAATAGCCAGTTCGCATTCAGCCAAGCTACTCCACCGAAGGAACCTTCCCCCTTCCACTGCACCGCAGACAGTCAGTGCTCCACCGGCATGTACTGCGGCTACTCAACATTGGACTTGTCCAGAAAACGCTGCCTGCGCAAGTCACCTACGTTCACCAAAGGCGACACCTTCGGTTCAACCCGTGATTGCCCCAGCGGCCAGAAATGTGACCGCCCGAATACAAATGCACCATGGCGCTGCGTCAAGGCGCGGTAATCGCAGACCCCACACCTTCGCTCGCTGACATGAACACCGAACTCCTCGCCGTTCTGAACTGGGTTGCAAACGTCTTCGGCCCGTTCCTCGTCATCGCACCGCTGATGAAGCACGGCACGCGCTATTGGCCTGCGCTGGCCCTTATCTTTCACTTGTACTTTGCTTTGCACGTTGCCGTGACGTTGGAGCGCTTTCCGCCTGCGTTCGCGCTGTTTCTCTCGCTCGCCACTGCCAGCGGTGTGATGCTGTTCGGTTGGGTGATGTCCGTGGTGTTTCGCAAGCGGGAAGAAACGCTGCGGCGCGAAACTGAGGCGCGGGGGCACCAGCACAAAACCTCGTAGATCGCCATTTGGCGAGCCTTCCAGAGCACTTTTGGCCTGGAAGGCGCGCCAGTGCTGGACTTTGGTTGCCGGCACTTTCTTAACCTGCTGCGCCAATGGACTTCGTGAGTGCACTGAAAATCTCCCTCAATCCCTCTTTAGGAAAGAGGGAAGTGCGCGGCTTGGATCACGGCTTTCGGTAGCGGGTCGCATATTAACCAGCCACCGCAGGATTACCATCGGGCGCTGCCGCAGACACACTGCGCATCCAGCGGCTATTGCGCCACCGCCGCCCGCTTCCTCCGCGCCGCGCCCAGCCCCGCCAGCCCCAGCGCCAGCAATCCCAGCCCGCCCGGTGCGGGCACGTTGGCCGCTTCGGTGAGCGTCCAGGTGGAAACACTTTGCGGGCGCTCGTTTTCGTTGAAGGTGTTCACGCCGTAGGTTTGGATCACCAGTTGGGTGGGATCAACGTTGGTGAATGCGAAGTAATTTGTGTACGTCCCCGTAATGGGGAAGTTGGTGTCGATAAACATGAAGTTGTTGAGCGCGCTGTTGAACGACACCACGCCCGGATTGGTGGTCCAGTAGCAGTTGGGGTACGGCGTGCAGGCACCGGCGCGCGAAAACAGGCTGCCGTTGCCCACGAACGCGAGGCCGTCAAAGAAGACGCTGATGTCGGTGATGTTCTCGACAAACTGGCCGTTGGCGTTGCCGGTGAGCGTGCCGTTGGTGATATGGCCGTTGCCGGAGGTGTAGGAGAAATTGAATACCGTGGCGCCGGCCGACAGCGAACACAGCAGTGCGGCAGCCGCCGCAGTGGCGGCGGAAAGCTTCAAGAACTTGAACATGATGGTGTGCTCCCTGTGATTGAACGTGCAACCGGAATCCGGAAAGAAGAAACGGCCCCGCTGACCGGGACCGTTTCAAATGGCAACGGCCTACGCCGCCACCGGCGCTGCGTCACCCCACTTCACCTGCTCCGAAGAAACTTTCTTCCGTGCCGCGCCCACGCCCAAGAGGCCGATGCCCAGCAGCACCAGCGTGCCCGGCTCGGGGACGGTGGGGACGGGGGTGGAGGTCAGGGACCAGGTGGAGTTGACGTAGTTGTTGTCGCGCGCGACCTGGATGGAATTGACGGAAAGACCCGCGTCCTCATCGCCACCAAAGCCGACGCCATTGCGCAGCAGGAAGCTGTTGGTGGAAGGACAGGGCGCCGCGCCGTAGTCACAATTGAGGATGACGAAATTGTTCTGCCCCATGTTGTAGTACACCTGCCCGTTGCTGCTGGCCGGGATACCCGAGAACGTGGAGAAATAATTGGCGATGAACAGCGGCCCCGAAATCGCTGTGAATGGTCCGCCCGCCTGGCCATACGACATGAGGATGTTGGTGATGTTGTCGGCGAAGGTGCCGTGGTCTTCGCCGGTGAAGCTGCCCAGAACCGTTGTGGTCTGACCGCCCTCACTGAAGCGGTAGCTGAAGTTATAGTTCAACGGTACGGCAAAGGCACCGCAGGCAAACAGCGCCAGGCATGCGCCCAGCCACCGCGCCATCGTCACAGATTTGATTCGCATGATGTTTCCCCTTGGTTGATGTAGGCTGACTTCGGTGGAGCAGGCCGATGCAGGCCGCAACGCGCCGGAAGCCATCATCTGCCCGGCGGGAATTTGTTTCCCCACCTGCGCGAGTGGGTGTTTTGAAACTCACAGGGCCGCCGGTTTGTTTTCAACATCTCATTTGTCGAAGGCTGTTTACGGAGAAATCAACTTGTTACGCATGTTCAATTTGATGCGGTGTTGTTTGCCAGTCGTGATGGCGCTGTTGGCCGTGACGGCTGGCGCTCAATCGCTCGCCGATGCGGTGATGCTGCAGGCACCACGCTTGAAGATCCCCAAGCTGCCGGTGTACCCAACTGCGGAGCTGGCAGCCAATGCGGGCAGCGTGGTGGATCTGGTATTGGAAGTTGATGTGGTGGGCAGGCCGGGTGGGATCAAGTCGATGACATCAACGCCCAGGAACGCCGCGTTTGAGAAAGCCGTTGCGGACGCAGCAACGGACTGGAAATTCCGACCGGGCCAGCGCAATTGCATCGATGCTAATTCGGTGAGCCAACTGAAAGTGACGTTTGCCC
>CAYSKY010000459.1:0-3400 GCA_964431425.1 uncultured Burkholderiales bacterium | reverse complement strand
ACCGAAAAGGGCCTGCGTGAAGTAACCAACCCCTCGGCCATTTTTCTGTCGCAGCACGACGCCAACGTGGCCGGCAGCTGCGTGATGGTCACGCAGGAAGGCTCGCGGCCGCTCTTGGTGGAAATCCAGGCGCTGGTCGACGAAAGCCACGGCATGCAGCCCAAGCGCCTCTCGGTGGGCCTGGAACAAAACCGCCTGGCGATGCTGCTGGCCATCCTGCACCGCCACGCGGGGCTGGCCGTATTTGATCAGGACGTATTCATCAACGCCGTCGGCGGCGTGCGCATCGACGAACCCGGCGCCGACCTCGCCGTGCTGCTCGCCATCGTCAGCAGCTTCAAGAACAAGGCGCTACCGGCCAAGCATGTCGTGTTCGGCGAAGTGGGCCTGGCCGGCGAAGTGCGGCCCGTCCAGCGCGGTCAGGAACGGCTGCGCGAAGCGGCCAAGCTGGGTTTCACCCACGCCATCGTGCCGAAGGCGAACAAGCCGAAACAGAAGATTGAGGGGTTGGAGATTTTCGCGGTTGAGCGCGTGGAGCAGGCGGTGGAGTATTGCCGGGGATCCTGAACATGCAGACACAAAACGTCGAATTTGAGTTGTACGCCATTGGCGTATAAACTATCAATGGAATTCATTGAAACCCCCGTGTTTACCCGCCAAGTGTTGAACTTGTTGGATGACGACGAATACCGTGAATTGCAGAATGTTCTTCTGGACGATCCGGAAGCGGGCGACGTCATCAAGGGAGGCGGAGGCATACGCAAAATTCGCTTCGGCATTCAAGGCCGTGGCAAAAGTGGTGGTGTGCGGACGATTTACTTCTGGAAAAAAGCAGCAGACCAGATTTTCATGCTCTTGATTTACTCGAAGTCAAAGAAAGACACGCTGACCGATACCGAGACGGAAATTCTGCGTGGCTATGTGAAGGAACTATGAAATGGACAAGCAGCTATTTGACGAGTTGGTGCAAAGCCTGAATCAAGCCAAGGCGATTTCAAAAGGAAAGGCCACGGCATCACGGCGATTCACGGTTGAGACAACCGACGTCAAGGCGATCCGTGAAGGTGTCGGCCTTACGCAGGATGAATTTGCCAAACTCATGCGGGTCAGCATCAAGACGTTACAGAACTGGGAACAGCGGCGCAGGCAACCGACGGGACCTGCGGCTGCGTTGCTAAAGATTGTGTCCACGTCGCCAAAGCTGGCGTTGCAATCACTGCATGGTTGAAGCCAGTACTCGTTGGTCTTTTCAAATGCGATATTGCAAGACCTGATCCCGGTGCTCGCTCAGTATGCAAATCAGGGCCTCAAGGAACTTAACCGAGTCAGGCTGTGGGTTTCATAGGAAAATTGGGGTTAGACACCATTAATACCGCCCACGAAATTCTCCACCGAGCCCGCGCCAACGCCGATGCCGGCCAATATGCCGCAGCTCTGCGCGACCACCTGTGGTTCCACCAGCACGCATTGGCCGAGGAGCCCGCACTTTGTGGCGTGCGGCTGTCATTCGCACTGGGCGACTGGGTGGAACTCGGGAAGAAATACCCGCCCGCGTTGGTCAAGCTGAGGGTTATCCGCGATCAAACACTGAGGCGGCTGTTTGGCCCGCGCGGAACGTTTGAGCAGTTTCACGACATTGCCTCAATTAATGAGTACCTTGGCGCCGAGACTGAAACGTATAGGGCTTTTTGCAATTTGTGTGCGGTTAAGCCAAAGCTGGCCGAACATTGCGCGGATGTCGCAATGAATTCAATCGTCGCTGCGGCCGACTTCAAGCTCGCGGCAAAGTATTGGCCGGCGCCCGAAAGTGGGCTGCTCCAATTTGCAGAACTCTTCAACACTGACGTGCAACGTCACAAACAATCCCCGAAGATCAAGGCGCCCAGGCTGCAAGCGTATACGGACATTTATTGTGGCCGCGTTCGCACCACCATGCGGATTGCCGGAGGCTTGGGCTATCAGGAGACCTCGGAGCTAACGCGCGAATGGGCCGTTGCCCTGGTAGAGGACGGGTTGGCGCGCCGAATGGTGACGCAAAGACTTTTTGGATCTCTGTTTAAGCGATAGGCTGCGGGACTATTTCTACTGACTGAATCTGAAATGACACGACCGACTGACCTAGTTTCAGGACGGTGCTACTTCGACGTGAAGTACCACGACACTGACCTTTCAATACCAGAGGTAGATACCCTCATTTTTGAACGCGTCGAAATGGACGACGAAGGGCAAAAATCTTGGATCTTTCGCTTCGCCGATGCGTCGCCCGACGACGAGGTACAACTCTGCAGCTTCTCAGCTGACCAACTCTGGCAGGTTCTAGAACTGCCCGATCTCGTGAAAGTCCTCGGAGAGCTTTCGCGTATTGCGCCGTACGCGCCGACTTCGGTAACAACGGCTACCGGCCTGGGTGAAAATGCAGCGACCAAGCTTCGCGCGCACATCGCCGAGTTTCTCGAAAAACCGCAGTTACCCTATCTCAGCGTTTCAATTGGATATGTAAACCAGGCGCTGTCCATTGGGCGGCGTGAGGGTGGCGAATTGGAGATGGGCTTTTTTCCGCAGCCACTTCGAGATGACGAGGACTTGCGGCTATTGGCCTTGTTTCAGGATCGCGGTACCAAGCCGCATGTTGATTACCTCGCCAGCAGGGGGCGCACACGGGTTCTCGAGTTTGCTGTTCCGGCTGACTTGAAAGAACTGGACGCGTTGAGTCAACGGATTCTCAAGGATATCTATCGGATCCGGATGGACGATAAATTGGAATTTACGTATGGCCAGTTCTGAAGAGATGAAATAGGCGCTGACACCGGTTTTTTTTCTCAAACTCCCTACGATGACAACTCGCCACGGTTGATCGAAGCCAGCACCGCCTTCATCACCTCTTCCGAAAGTTCCGCGTCATCAACGGCGCGTGCCAGCACCAGCGCACCAACCATGCTCGCGTAGATTGCCAAGGCGCGCTCGCGCTTCGCGCGCCGGGATTTGCCCGTAAGCAGTTTGGTCATAAGGTCTATCGCCGCTCGCACGCCTTGCGTGAAGGCACCACGCAACGCGGAGCCGTGGCGCGCGGCTTCCGCACCCAGGGCCGCCAGCGTACATCCATCGCCCGTCCCGTCACGGTGCGCGGTTGATAGATAGGCCGACGCGATCGTAGACAGGGCTTTAGGATCGCCGCTCTCGATTACTTGATTCATGGTGTTCATCGCGCCTTCCATCGCGCGCGTGCAGGCCTGCGCCATCAGGTCTTCTTTGGATGCGAAATGACCATAAAAGCCGCCGTGCGTCAGTCCGGCGCTTTTCATCAGGTCCGCCACCCCAACACCGTCGAAGCCGCGCTCACGAAACAGTTTTGCCGCAGTTTCGATGATGCGCTCCCGGTTTTGCATCGCTTCTTCTCTGC
>CAYSKY010000458.1:2998-3400 GCA_964431425.1 uncultured Burkholderiales bacterium | reverse complement strand
CTGCCGATAATGTCGTCTGGGGATGTGTCCGGCATTGTCTTTTGTAAACGATTGTCAGACCCCGCGTTTACAGCAAGGGTTTGGCGATAATGCTGCGGTACGTCAATCATGACTTTGGCGAATGTGGGCATCATATTACCTGCTGAAAACGCCCTGAAATTTGACTGCGCTGGAAGGTATTTTCCGGCACGGTAGTGGGCGGATTCAGCTGAGCAGACCATGCGAACAAACCAGAACACAGCAATCGATCAAACGCGCAACCCGGCAGACGGCAAGTCATCGATGCCACGCCATGCGGCCACCCCCGTCGCGCGCCGGCTGTCGCGTACCACCATCGCACTGCTGGTCGGCAGCCTGCTGGCCGCACCGCTCGCGTTCGCGCAAAGCCATTCCAGATTTGGC
>CAYSKY010000458.1:322-2988 GCA_964431425.1 uncultured Burkholderiales bacterium | reverse complement strand
CCGCTGGGCAGCCCGTGGCTGGTACGAAGTCCGGTTGAAGCGGGTGAAGCCGGTGATGACCTGACGCTGCCGCAACGTTATCGCCTCGGCAGCGCCCCGACTGGTGCGGGCGTGCCGTTCCTTGAGAACGCCGAGATCACACTGGAACGCAACGGTCGTGAATTTTTCATCGTGGTGCGCTCACGCCAGGCCGTGCTGGAGCCGGCGGTGGGCATCGTGATCCGCGAGCAGCTGGCATCCGGCTCGCGCAGCCGGGAATTCGTGCTGCTGCCGGATCCGCCCAATCTGTTTGTCGCCCGCGCGTTGCCCTCTTCGGCCGCACCCGCCACCTATCCCGCCACCGCCACGGCTGCCGCCGGCATCGCCGCGCCCGTTGCACCGCCGGTGATCGCCGCGGCGGTAGATACACCGGCGCGCGCCGAACGCAAGCCACGGTCGGCACGGACGCGTACTGAAGCCGCCCGCATCGCCGCGGCCGACGGCGGTCCCGCAGTCGGCGCCCGCGAAGGCGCGGCACGCGCCGCCAACCCGGTACCGCGCGCACCTAAAGCTAAAAGCAGCAGCGTCGCCGGCAACAAGGGGCCGCGCCTCGCGCTGGCGTTGAGCGCCGACGCATTGCAATCGCTGCCGCACGCCACCGAAGCCGAGCGCGCCGAGTTGCGCATGCGCCAGCTGATGATGGATACCGACGACCTGCGCTCCGCCCTGCTGGAGCGTCGCGACCGCATCGCCCGCCTGGAAAAGGAACTGGGTGACCTCACCTCACGCGTGCAGGCGGCTGAACAGGCCGTGGCTGGTCGTCTTTCCGGCAACCTGTCCACCAATCTCGCCGGCGTGCCGGCGGCACCGGCCGTCACACCGGTTCCGGCCAATGCCGCTGCGCCCACGGTCACCGCTGCTGAAAACGCGACGCCGGCGACACCGGCGGTTGAACCGGCCGCACCGGCAACCGCGCCCGCCGCGGTCGCCCAAAAGACACCCGTCGAACGCCGGCCCGAACCCGCCGGCACGCCCTGGTGGCAATGGCTGTTACTCACCGTCGGCGGCACCGCGCTGCTCCTGGGAGCCTGGCGATTTGCCGGCCGCTTCCTGCGGGCCCGCGACGAGGCATTGCGCCTGTCGCCGGAAGAAGTCGAGCAGTTCGTCGCCGATGCGCCGGTGGTCAAGGCCGATTACGGCAGCACACAGGGCGCCAGGCAGAAAGCAACCCCCGTACGCGAACCGGTGGCCGAACCCGCGCCGCCGGTACCCGAAATCCAGTTCGAACTGCCCGATGTGCCTTCGCATCTGGCCAATCCCGCCGCCGACCCGGCACCGATCAACTGGTCCGGCATGACGCCGGCGGATACCGTCGCGGAAGCCACGCCCCTGGAAGCACCGGCAGCCCCCGTCGACGAACTGGGCGCGCGCCGCCAGCGCTACCTCGAGGCGCGATATCACGACATCGCCATTCTGAATCCGCCGCTGGATGCGCCGGTGCGCCTGTTGCGCCAGGCCTCCCGGCTGTACGACGAGGGCGCGGCCGACTTCGCCAAACGCATGCTCAAGTACGCCGCCTACAGCCGGCCTTACACCGAGGAATTCTGGCTGGCGCTGGCCGAACTGCTTTATCGCGAAAAATTCGCCAGCGACTACGTGGTGAACGCGCGCTGGTTCCGCCGCTACCACACCCGCTCGACGAACTGGGAGGAAATCCAGCGCATCGGCTACCTGCTTGACCCTGCGGAGCCGATGTTTGCCAGTGCGGCCTCATGGTCTCACGACGCACCCGATCCCGGTCGCTGGCTGCCCAAGGATGAGCAGCTGCCGGCGTTGGCCGATCCGTTCCCCACCCTGCAATTGCAGCTGGCCAGCTGAGCATGCCAAAACGGCAGACACACAAGATCGATCCCAACCGCCCCGACATGGCGGTGGATGGCGGCGAGGAGCGCGTCGATGCGCTGATGCGCATCGAAACCCTGCACTCGCCGCATGCACTGGAACGCTTCCGCAAGGTTTGTTTTGCGTTTGCAGACGACCAGCGCTCCCTGTCGGTGGGCCATCTGCGCAGTGTGCTGCAGGTGGAGGACCACCTCGACTGGCTGCTTCGCCAGGATATGGCGCGTCTGCAACTGTGGCGCACCGACGCACGCCGGTCTGATGCGCTGGCGATCAGCATGCAGGTGGCCGACCTTTGGCAGGCGCTCGGTGTGTGCCTGGGTCGCTATGCGCTGGACGCACCGGCCTGGGTGAAGAATGCCGAGCACGAAAGCGGGCTGCTGCCACTGACCATCGCAGTGGCGCTGCACTGCCACGTAAACGAAATGCGCTGGCGCGCCCGCGCCGAGAAAGACTGCGACGTCCCGCTACGCGCGCTGCACCGCCTGTATGGCATCGCCGAGGCGCGCAAGGTGGCCGACCAGCAGGTCTACCCCTACGAAGCGGATGTGGAGTTCTCCATCACGCCCAAGGGCCAATACGTGCTGATGCTGCTCATGGCTGATCTTGCCGAGCGCCAGTTGCCGCATGTTCAGCGGCTGGTGGCGCAGCACTGGCTGAGCAGCTGGGCGCAGGACGTGGTGTTCCTCCTGACGTCGCTCGGTCGGGCGATCTCGTCCGTCCTGTTGCTGGGCGAGGCCGAGCGCGCCGAAGCCGCCTCGCGCAGCCATTTGCAGGCGACGCTGAAT
>CAYSKY010000458.1:0-312 GCA_964431425.1 uncultured Burkholderiales bacterium | reverse complement strand
GACGACCACTATGTGCCGGGCACCCACGGCATGCTGGTCAACCTGGACTCCGCGGCCGGCATCCAGCGGATTGCGGAGACGGTGGAGAATTCCTACCGCTACCTCGACATCCGCGCCATCGGCCGGCGCATCGAGGAGACCGATGCCTACCTCGCCAACCGCCGCGAAGAGGACGACCTGGTCCGCGAACTGACCGAAGCGACCGAGGAAGACTTCGCGCACACCATCGCCTGGCTGGAAAAGCTTTACCACGACCGCTCGGCTGCCTTCCAGACGGCGCGTGAGCGGCAGGCCGCAGCCCCCAACCGCTTT
>CAYSKY010000457.1:1061-3406 GCA_964431425.1 uncultured Burkholderiales bacterium | reverse complement strand
GCACAGGCCCGCGTGCAAGAGAAGGGCGCCGATTGCGCACACGTGGCCATCGAAATGGCCCACACCCTGAAAGCGCTGGCCATCCGCCGGCGGGAAACCTGATGAAAAGTCCGCGCCGCCGTTCCCGTGAATTTGCACTGCAGGCCATCTACCAATGGCTGCTGGCCTCACCCAGCCTCGCCGATATTGAAAAACAATACGCGGCTGCCGAGGGCTTTGAGCGTGCCGATGCCGGGCTGTTTTCAGTCATCGTCAGCGGCGTGATGAAGCACGCGGACGCGCTTCGCGAACACCTGGCGCCGCACCTCGACCGCCCGTGGGCCGAGGTCAGCCCCATTGAGAGCGCCATCCTGCTGATCGGCGCGTTCGAGCTGGTACACGCACCTGAGACCCCGTACCGCGTGATCATCAACGAAGGTATCGAACTCGCCAAATCGTTCGGCGGGACCGACGGCCACAAATACGTCAACGGCATCCTCGACAAGTTTGCGGCGCAGGTGCGTGCCGCCGAGATCGAATACCAGGCCGCCAATCCTGCCGAAGGCGCCCCGCGCGCGAAGCGCAAGGCGCCGACCGTGACCACCAAGCCCCGCCGCGTGGCCAAGTCGTAGGTCATTCCGCGGTCCGGAGATCGCATTGACGCCCGAATTTGCGCTGATCGAAAAGTATTTCACCCGCCCGGTGCGCCGTGCTTCGTTGGGGGTGGGGGACGATTGCGCATTGCTGCCGGTTGCTGCCGGATGTGAGATCGCCGTTTCGACTGATACGTTGGTGTCCGGTGTGCACTTCTTTGCTGATGCGGATCCGCGCAAGCTGGGCCACAAGGCGCTGGCGGTCAACCTGTCTGATCTTGCCGCCATGGGTGCGGAGCCGCGCTTTTGCACGCTCGCATTGACGCTGCCCCGCATTGACGAAGCCTGGCTGGCCAGTTTCTCGGCCGGGATGCTGGCATTGGCCGATGCGGCATCCATCGAGTTGGTGGGCGGCGACACCACCCGCGGCCCGCTGTCGATCACCATCACCGTGCTGGGTGAAGTGCCGGCGGGACAGGCTCTGCGACGCCACGGTGCGCAGGCGGGCGACGATGTCTGGGTTTCGGGTGAACTTGGTGGCGCGGCTCTCGCACTGGCGCACCTGCAGGGCGGCATCGGCCTTGAGCCCGGGGAGTTTGCGGGGCTTGCTGCGCGCCTGCACGAACCGCAGCCTCGGCTGGCATTGGGCCTTGCCTTGCGTGGCGTGGCGAGTGCCGCCATTGACGTTTCCGACGGGCTGATCGCGGACCTGGGCCATATTTGCGAACGATCCAGGCTGCATGCCAGCCTTGAATGGGAACGCGTGCCGATGCCCGCGCTGTTGGCGGCACAGGATATGGACCATCGGATGCAATGTGCGCTGGCTGGTGGCGACGACTACGAACTCTGTTTTTCGGCGCCGGTCGCCGCACGCGAAAAGCTCGACGAACTGGCAGACTCGCTCGCGCTGCGCCTGACCCGTGTGGGCCGTCTGGACATGGGGCGCCCGACCGTTGAAGTGCGCGATGTGGCGGGGCTGGCGATGGCGTTGCCCTCACTCGGCTTTGACCATTTCGCGGCAAAAGAAGGGGCGGGACATGAGTCCTGATCGCGCCTTTCTGATGCGCCACCCGGCGCACTTGATTGCACTGGGCTTTGGTGCCGGCCTGATGCCGCGTGCGCCCGGCACCTGGGGCACGCTGGTCGCGTTTCCGATCTTCGCTGCCGTGCAGGGGGCCGGCATTGGTGTGACCTTGAGCGTGGCCATGGTGACATTCCTGATTGGTGTCTGGGCGGCCGGTCGGTGCGGTAGCGCACTGGGCGTGGCCGATCACGGTGGTATTGTCATCGACGAGATCGCAGCGTTCCTGTTTGTGCTGGCGTTGTGCCCGCGTGGTTGGCTGTGGTGGTTGACGGCATTCGCCCTGTTCCGCCTGTTCGATATCGTCAAGCCCTGGCCGATCCGCCAGGCAGACCGGCATATCAAGGGTGGTTTCGGCGTGATGTTTGATGACCTGCTGGCCGCCGCTTACGCCATCGCTGTGCTGCTGTTCCTGCGCTCGATCTCGCCGTCACTTCACTGAGGGCCACGTCATGACCGCTGCAAACCCCGCCGCCTGGCCCTATCCCACGCTGTTCGCCCACCGCGGTGGCGGTGTACTGGCACCGGAGAACACGCTGGCCGCCATGCGGATCGGGCAGGCGCATGGCTTCGGCGCGGTTGAATTTGATGTGAAGCTGTCTGCTGATTCGGTGGCCCTGCTGCTCCACGACGACACGCTGGAGCGCACCAGCAACGGCCATGGCGCCGCCGCATCGCGGACGATGGAAGAG
>CAYSKY010000457.1:0-1051 GCA_964431425.1 uncultured Burkholderiales bacterium | reverse complement strand
GTTTCGCGGCGAGCCTATTCCGCACTTTTCGGCGGTGGCGCATTTTCTTCACGGCGCCGGCCTCATGGCTAATGTTGAGATCAAACCCTGCCCCGGGCGCGAGCGGGAAACCGGCCGGCTGGTCGCCGAACTCTGCGAGGAACTCTGGCGCGACCGGCTGGTGAAGCCGCTGGTATCGAGCTTCAGTATTGTGGCCTTGGAAGCGGCCCGCGCGGCGGTCCCGGACTTGGTCATGGGGCTGCTGGTGGAACGCCCGGAAGAGTCGCATTTTGCCTTGCTGGAAAAACTCGCCTGTGTGTCGCTGCACACGGACCATCAACTGGCGACACCAAACCTGGTGCGACGGGTGCATGCCGGCGGAAGACGCCTGCTTTGCTATACCGTCAACGACGTGTCTCGGGTGGATACGCTGCTGGCAATGGGGGTGGACGGAGTATTCACCGATCAGCTTGAGATGATGGCGCGCCACTACCCCGCCCAACTTGTGGATGGCGGACGACCGCTGCGGGACCCGCTGGACGATGTGGCAGCCGACTGGCGGAACGTGGTTCCACCCATGCCTTGAAAGAAAATTTCTGGCGCTGGCCCGGGGTAAACTCGACCAGTTAGCGCGGTTTTCTCGCTGGCAACTTGAAGAATCGTTGCTAAGCACATGATTTCGTGGTAACAATGGCGTGTAATCAGGGTGTCGCACTGCTGGCGCATCGTCAGCACAACCCAATTCATGGTCGCGCACATGCCACGAATCACCGTATTCAACCAGAAGGGTGGGGTCGGAAAGACCACGACTGCCCTCAATCTTGCCGCCGCCCTGGCGCGTGCAGGCGAGGAGCCATTGGCTATTGATCTGGATCCTCAGGCGCACTTGAGCAGCCTGAGCGGGCTGGGTCCGGCCACCGGCGATACCAGCGTTTACGCGTTCTTTCGTGACAACAAGCCGCTGGCAGAACTGGTGCGCGACACCGGGCGCCACTGGTGCCTGTTGCCCGCACACCTCGAACTGGCCAAAGTCGATACGCAATTCGGCAAAGGCCCGAATGTGCTGAACCGG
>CAYSKY010000456.1:0-3408 GCA_964431425.1 uncultured Burkholderiales bacterium | reverse complement strand
AAGCTGCTCAAACACGGTTCCACCTACTTTGGCATCGCCGGCAGCGCCGCCCACCAACTGGTGCTGGAAAGCCTGCTCAAAAAGCACCCGGAATTCACTTTCAACGGCCGCGAGGAGATTTACGAAAGCTTTCGCAAGATCCACCCCATCCTCAAGGAAGAGGCCTTTCTGAACCCCAAGGAAGAGGACGACGACCCGTATGAATCCTCACAGCTGACCGCGCTGGTGGCCAACACCAGCGGCATTTTCGGCGTGTATTCCATGCGCGAGGTATTCGAGTTCGACAAGTTCTGGTCGATCGGCTCAGGCCGCGATTTTGCGTTGGGCGCGATGTATGCGGTCTGGAAAAGCCGCAAGAGCGCCGAGGACATCGCCCGCATCGGTGTCATGGCTGGTGCCGAGTACGACACCGGCACGGGGCTGCCGATGAATGTGGCGGTGGTGAAACTTGGTGCGAAGGCGAAGTAGGTTGGCAACCTGCCTGACGGGCGCCTCAACATCGTTCTGGAGTTCGCCTGCGGGGCGCCGTACATTGATTGTTGACCGCAATGACTGAACACGTCACAGGCACCGTGCGCCTCGACAAGTTCTTGTGGGCCGCCCGCTTCTTCAAGACGCGGCAGCTGGCCATCGATGCCATCAATGCCGGCCGCATTGCCATCAACGGTGATCGCGCAAAGCCCGCCAAGGCCGTAAAGCCGGGGGACGTGATGCTGGTGCGAAAACCGCCGTACGAATACACGCTGGTGGTGAAGGCGCTCTCCGAAAAGCGCGGCGCGGCGACCATCGCCCGCACCCTATACGAAGAAACGCCGGAAAGTGTCGCGGCCCGTGAAAAACTGCATGTCGAATTGCGCGACCAGCCGCCGCCGCTGTTCAAAGGGCGGCCCACCAAACGCGACCGGCGCACGCTGGAGCAGTGGGCGCGCAGCGCCGCCATCGATGATGACAGCGATGATTAGGGGCCTGCTCGGCCTCGTGCTGGTTGTGGTCGCAGCTACACCGGTGCGGGCCGCCAACTATCGGGTGGATTCCAACGAAACGCTGGCCAGTTACGAAACTCGGTTCCTGGGTGTATTGCCCATGCGCGGCGATTTCCGCCGCAGCAGCGGCACGCTGGTCTACGATCCGGCCTCGCGCACGGGCAGCATCGAAATTCGCATCGAAGCCGCCAGCATGGTGTCCAGCACCGCGAAGGCCGAGAGCACGGCGCGCGGGCGAGACTTCTTCAATATCGAGCGCTACCCCTTCATCACGTTTCGTGCCGCCAAATTCGTGTTCGACGACGACAAGCTGCGTACCGTGGAAGGTGAACTCACGTTAGTCGGGGTCACCCGGCCGGTGACGCTGGCGATCCAGCAGGCGCACTGCGAGCCCGCCGTGTGCCGCGCCGAGGGCGAGGTGGTGGTCCAGCGCTCATCCTTCGGCATGAAGGCCTGGTCGCACACCGTCAGCGATGAGGTGACTATCCGCATCAGTCTGGTGGCGCGGACGGAGGGCTCGGAAAGCAAAATGCCACCGGCTGTGGAACCGGTGGCGCCTGCCGTCAACTGAATCGCGTCAGCGCTTCAGGAAAGCGCCCAGCATGCTTTCGAGCGAGCTGGTATCCGCGGGCACCTGACCGTGCGGGGTGATCTTGTCGATCAACTGCGGCAGCATGTCGGCGAGGCCGCCCGATACTTCGCCGTGCGACATGCCCAGCTGCGCGGCGATGTCCTTGATCTTGTCCGAGCCCAGCGCATTGCTGATCTGGTCGGCGTTGATCGGCAGGTTCTGGCCGGTGCCGATCCACGAATCCATGTGCTGGCCGAGGCCGGCCTTCTGGAAGGCGTCAACCAGTCCGCCCAGGCCGCCGCTGTTCTGCCCGTTTCCGGACAGCATCTGCATCGCGATCTGAATCAGCGGGTTGTCACCCTGCTGCTGGCCGCCCGTCAGGCTGCCGAGAATTCCATCGAGTAGTCCCATTGCCAATCCCCTGTGGTTTGGGCGGTCGTGCCGCCGTTGATGAATACGTGTTGCCCCTATTTCAACTCAAATCGGAAGCCGAGATTGTGAACTTCATCCTTCATCTGCTGCATGGCCACCGGCACGGCCGCTGGGTCACCGCGGATGGACAGCTCGATAATGCGGCCATTGGGCAGGTGCTGGGGCAGGCTGGACAGCTTGGTGGTGGGGTAGCCGGTAACGATGCGGTTCATGGCATCGATCAGGTGGCTCTCGCCCGCGTCATGAATAACGATGATTTCTTCGGCAAACGGCTGCTGGTGGAACAGGTGCGCATAGCGCGTCTCCAGCACCCACTCCATCATCGGCCAGGCCATCTCGGGAAAGCCCGGCAGAAAATGGTGGTCACCGCATGAGAATGCCGCGATCTGGTTGTACGGGTTGGGGATGATGGTGGCGCCCACCGGAAACTCGGCCATCTTCAGGCGGTTGGGCGTCATCTCAAAATTGGGCTTGGCCTGCATGGCCGCCACCGCATCCGGATGCGCGTGCAGCGCCACAGACAGTGCCGCCGCGGCGCATTGGCGTGTGTAGTCATCGGGCGTGGCGCCGATGCCGCCGAAGCTGAACACAACGTGATCGGTGGCAAAGGTTTCCTTTAACGTGGCGATGATCTGCGGCGGCTCGTCGCCCACATAGCGCGCGTAACTTAACTGCAGCCCGCGCTTGCCGAGATTCTCGATGACCTTGGACAGGTGCTTGTCCTGGCGTTTGCCGGAGAGGATTTCGTCTCCGATGATGAGGGCGGCGAAGGTACGCATGGGCATGTCTAGTTTGGCTTGAGGAATATATCGTACGCAAAGCGGCACATCAGTGCGGCGATCACCAGCAAAAAGAACCCGCGCAGGAAGCCGCTGCCCCGTGCAATGGCCATGCGCGCGCCCAGCCAGGAA
This sequence comes from uncultured Burkholderiales bacterium, assembly GCA_964431425.1. Taxonomy (GTDB): domain Bacteria; phylum Pseudomonadota; class Gammaproteobacteria; order Burkholderiales; family Usitatibacteraceae; genus UKL13-2. The sequence continues at coordinate 511 of CAYSKY010000456.1, read as the reverse complement.
CCGGCCACGTTGCAAAGCGCCAGCGGGATGGCGAGCTTGTAGAGGATGTGCCCGCTCCAAGCGAACCACGCCGAGGCGGCGATGTTGGTGGCGACGTTTACCACCTTGGCCGCCGCCGAGGCGGTCAGGAAATTGAAGCCCATGAGGCCGATGAAGGCAAAAATCAGGAAGCTGCCGGTACCCGGCCCGAAGAAGCCTTCGTAAAACCCCAGCACCGCGCCCGTCACCATGGCCACCAGACGCTCGTGGTGCGCGGCGAAGCGTGGCTGGTGCAGGCTGCCGAAATCCTTTTTCAGGAAGGTGTAAACAGCCACGCCGACGAGTAGCGCAAGGATCACGGGCTTCAACAGCTTCGGGTCAATCATCGACACCGCCCGGGCGCCCAGAAAGGCAAACACCGCAGCGAACGCGGCGGCGGGCAGCACCGATTTCCAGGGTATCGATACCTGCGGGGCCAGCTTGGCCAGCGCCACCGAGGTGCCCGCCAGCGAGACGATCTTGTTGGTGCCGA
>CAYSKY010000455.1:0-3409 GCA_964431425.1 uncultured Burkholderiales bacterium | reverse complement strand
GGGCGAGTCGCACAGCGTGGCCTGCCCGTCGGCCTTGATCGGTGCCTCCAATTTTTTTGAGCTGGCGGTGGCGGCGGCGATCAGCCTCTTCGGATTTGAATCGGGTGCGGCGCTGGCCACGGTGGTGGGCGTGCTGATCGAAGTGCCGGTGATGCTACTGGTGGTCAAAGTGGTGAATGCATCCAAACCCTGGTACGAGGCGGGACGTGGCCACTGAGCAACTCACCTACCGCCCGGCGACACCCGCTGACTGGCCGGCGATTGCCGCCCTGCTGGAGTCGCAACACTTGCCGACTGCGGGCGCGCAAGTGCAACTGGCTGATTTCATCGTGGCTGAAACCGGCGGCACGCTCGCCGGCTGCATCGGCATGGAACGCCATGGTCGATCGGCACTGCTGCGTTCCGCGGCGGTGGCAAGCGCCTTGCACGGTCGCGGCATCGGCGGACAGCTGGTGACGCGGTTGCTGGATGCTGCGCAACGCGCGGGCATTGATGACGTGGCCCTGCTCACCACCACCGCCGAGTCTTACTTTGCGAAACGCGGCTTTCGCAAGGTGCCGCGTGAGGAACTCGCGCCGGTGTTTGGTGAATCCGCGGAGATGCGCGGCGCGTGCCCGGCGTCGGCCATCGCGATGCGGCGTTCACTACGCGCCACCTGACCTGCGTCTTGTCGCGGCAGCAGGCTGGTGGCACACGGTTGCTGCGCGTTTCAACGATGAACTCTAAAATGGTGGCGCCATGAACCACGCCGCCTTTCACCTCGCCCAGGTCAACATCGCGTACTTGCGCGCCGCGCAGGACGATCCGCTACTGGCCGACTTCGTCGCGCGGTTGGACGAGATCAATGCCCTGGCTGAGCAGAGCCCCGGATTTGTCTGGCGCTACATCTCGGACAGCCGCGATCCGGATGCGCGTGAATACGACGACACCCTGGTGCTGTTCAATATGTCGGTGTGGCAGGACATTGATTCGCTGCACGCCTTCACCTACCGCACCGCCCACGCGCAGCTGTTCGCAGCCCGCAAGAAGTGGTTTGACGACGCGATGGCGCGCATGCAGTCGCGCAGCATGGCGCTGTGGTGGATTGCGGCGGGATCCACGCCTTCGGTGGAGGAGGCCAAGACGCGGCTGGCGCACCTGACCGCACATGGACCGAGCGCGATAGCGTTTACGTTCAAGCAACGATTTGCCGCGGATGGCACCGTGCTTGGCGTTGCTGCGGCCACATAGTCAAGTGCTAAACTCAAGCACTGGCGCGGTTCTCCAAGGCAATTCGGCCTGGAAGGCTCGCCAATGCTGGTGTTTTGGCATCAATGCGGCATTGACTTCCGGTCACGGCATCTCGGCGAATCGCCCCGCCAATTTCTTGGCCAACGGTGCCAGAAAGTAGATCACCGGAATGGCGACCACATAGGCGATTACAAACGCCCGCATCCAGCGCGCAACGAAGTCGCTGGCGAGTCCGACATTCACGAGTGTAATCACGAAGGTCATCAGCAGCACCATCATGGCCCCCATGATGACCGAGAACACCAGGTGGAAATAGCGCTTTGGCAGTTTGCTCATGATCGTCCCGCTTGTTCATCAAATCCAGCCGGCACCGAGGGCCAGCCACCACAGTCCGGCAGCACACAGAATAAAGGCGAACAGCCGCCTACCCGGCAACCAGCGCTGCAACGACACGACCCTTTCGATGGCGGCATTCGCAGCTGCGGGCATCGCGCCAGCCAGCAACAGCAATATGCTGTGCCCCAGGCCGTATGCCAGCAGCAATGCGGCACCCCACCACATCGATTCGCCCAGCAACGCACCCGAACCGGCAACGGTCAGTGCCACCGCCAGTGCGGGCGTGGCGCACGGACTCATGACCGTGCCGATCAGCGCGCCCAGCACCAGTGCACCGCCCATCCCGGACCAGGCGAGCCGTCGTTCGATCGCGGGTGACAGGCGCAACCACTGCGTCGAGCCCTCCGCGAACAGCAGCCACAGGCCGGCACCGGTAACCAGCAAACCCACGGCCATGGTCCACGGGCCCGGCAGGGCTCCCAGCAGCAGCCCCAACCGCGCCGCCAGCAAACCCATCATCAGCAGGGCGATGTTCATGCCAGCAATGAACGCCAGTGACAGCGCCCATGCGCGCCGCGGCGCGGTGGTGTTGCCACCCACGTAGCCGACTGCCACCGGCACCGCCGCCAGCGCGCACGGCGAAGCGGCGGTCACCAGGCCGCCCAGCAGGGCCGCGGCAAGTCCCTCCAGTCCGGTCATGGAGCAGGCACCGGTTTTGCCGGGCCGCCGGCCGGCTGCAGGCGGGCGAGCATGGCCGCTGCGGAAATCTTGCCCATGTGGCGCGACGTCTCCCGTCCCTGCGCATCAAAGAAGACCTGCGTGGGCATGAGCTGAATTTTGTAGCGCGAGATGTATTCGGGCTGTTTGATGATGTCGACTTCCGCGACCGAAATCCGGCCGGCGCGGTCGCGCGCGAGCGCTGCCAGCACGGGTTTCATCTCGCGGCATGCAACGCAGGCATTGGCGCCAAATTCCACCACGGTCGGCTTGCCACCGGCCAGCGCCTGCTCGATACCCGGGAGGGACGCGCCGGACGGCGTGGCGGCGTCTGCCTCGCCGCGCAATGCGCCGGACGCCAGCAACAGCGTGCCGGCCAGCAACAAGCCCGCCGCCAATGCAGTTGCCCAGGCGGTGATTTTCATGGGTGGCCGGCGCGATCAGGCCGCGGCCGCGAGCCAGGTTTCAATCTTGTCGCGACTGGGTATGCCGCCCGCGTGTACCACCTTGCCATCGATCACCACGCCGGGCGTGGAAATGACGCCAAAGCTCATGATGGCGCGCAGGTCCTCCACTTTCTGCATCTGTATCGCCACCCCTTTTGCCTGCGCCACCTGTTCGATCAGCGCAACCGTGGTCTTGCAGTTGGTACAACCCGATCCCAGCACCTTGATGTCCATTGCCTTCTCCTTGTTCGTTGTCACTTACAACACTGCGTTGAACACATAGCCCACCAGCAGAATCCCCACCGCCACCACACCGACAAACGTCGCGATCAGACGCGGCTTCAGGACTTTGCGCAGGATCACCATCTCCGGCAGCGAGAGCGCGATCACGCTCATCATGAAAGCCAGCACGGTGCCCAGCGCCGCGCCCTTGGCCAGCAGCGCCTGCACGATGGGGATGATCCCGGCGGCGTTGGTGTACATCGGCACGCCGATCAGCACCGCCAGCGGCACCGACCACCAGGCGTCCTTGCCCATGAACGAGGCCATGAAGTCCTGCGGCACCCAGCCGTGGATGCCGGCACCGATGGCGATGCCCGCCAGGATGTAGGGCCACACCTTGCCGACGATCTCGCGCACGCTGGCGAAGCCGCCTTCGATGCGCTCGGAAAGCGTCATGC
>CAYSKY010000454.1:0-3428 GCA_964431425.1 uncultured Burkholderiales bacterium | reverse complement strand
CTCCCACACCGCAAAGCCTGCCTGTCGGATGCCGTCGGCGAGGTAATGCGTCAGTTCAACGCCGGGCAGCGCGGCCAGCCAGCAGCCGCCGTGCACCAGCACCACCACCGGATGCGGTTTGCCGTCCGTGCGGGCCGCGGGCAGCCAGAGGTCGCCGAACTGCAGGGCATCGCTGCCATAGGCGATGCGCGTGTCCGCCTTGGGCGCGGGGCGCTTCATGACCTCGCTGAACGTCAGCAGTTGGGCGTTGGCGGGGGGATTGCACATCAGCAGGGCTCCGGTGAGCAGGGCGGCGAACGCCGCGCGGAAAATCGCGAAATTGTCAGCCATGTTCAGCGCCCGCGCTTGCGGCGCACGTCGGTTTCATACTCAAGCCGCAACAGCAGTTTTTCGGCCTCGCGCTCGCCCTCCTTGTGCAATTCCGGGTACACCCCCTTGAGCACATTCCATTCGCGATGCAGGAAATGGCTGCGCAGCTGCTCGAGTGCCGACACGCTGTGGGCGCGCCGCAGTTCCATGATGTGGCCGTCAAGCAGTTCGCGCAGGCGGGCATCGGTGGCGGTGGTCAGCTGGTGGAGGGCGCGAATCTCGTGCAGCTTGGGGCGCAGCACGTCGGGAATGGCCACGTCCTTCAACTGCACCACGTCCTTCATGTGGCTGTTCTGGCGGATTTTGGTCATGCGCATGCTGCACTCGGCTTCAAGCTTCTCCAACTCCCGGGCGGCATCGGCGTCGGCGTCGGCATCGAGCATGCGTTGCTTGCGGCGTTCTACAAATTCGGTCATGGGCCAGAAACGCGCAAGGCGCGGAAATCGGAAAGTAATGAGTAGACCGCGTGCGGCGCGAACAATTCCCACCCGGGCGGGTGGGGCGCGGTCGTAGAATAAGTCTACTCCAACCCGATGGCCGCTCCGGCGGCGACATCATCATGACAACGTCCACACCACCCACTCTCGGCAGCCTGCAACTGCGCCTCGATGGCGCGATTGCCGAGGTTCGCATCAACCGTCCGACCAAAGCCAATGCCATGAGCCGCGAGGTCTGGGAGGAACTGCGCACGGCGTTTGACTGGATCGACGCCGAGCCCTCGGTGCGCGTGGCTATCCTGGGCGGCAACGGCGCACATTTTTGCTCGGGGATCGATCTGGCCATGATGGCCGGCATCGCCGACGAAGTGGATGACGATTGCGAAGGCCGCAGGCGCGAAAAACTGCGGCGCGTGATCCTCGATTTGCAGGACACGCTCACCAGCCTGGAGCGCTGCCGCAAACCGGTGCTGGCGGCTGTGCATGGCGCCTGCATCGGCGGGGGCATCGATCTCATCTGCTGCGCCGACATGCGCTACTGCTCCGCCGACGCGGTGTTTTCGATCAAGGAAGTCGATATCGGCATGACCGCCGACGTGGGTACCCTGCAGCGCCTGCCCAAGCTGATCGGCGAGGGCATGGTGCGCGAGCTGGCATACACGGCGCGCAACTTCAGTGCTGCTGAGGCGCGCGAGACGGGGCTCGTCAACCGGGTTTTCGAGTCACCGGAAGCCTTGAAGGCGGGCGTGAAAGAAATCGCCGCGCTTATCGCCGCCAAGTCGCCGCTGGCGGTGCGCGGCACCAAGGAAATGATCAGCTACGCGCGCGATCACGCGGTGGCGGACAGCCTCAACTACATCGCCACCTGGAATGCCGCCATGATGATGTCCTCGGACCTCACCGAGGCGATGATGTCGGGGATGCAGAAGAAGGCACCGAAGTTTCGGGATTGAGGTGATGCTCAGGTATTGGTGTCGGTGAGGCGCGACGGCCGCAAATCCCCCGCGCATGATTATTTTTCAATCGTCGAATGGCGGCCCCCTTTAGAAAAGGGGGCGGTGCTCATGAATGTTTGCGGGCAGCGCCCTTTGAACCGCGCGTAGAACTTGTCGGCTGACTTATGAAGTTGCCGCCCCCTTTCCTAAAGGGGGCCAAGCCATGAAAATGCCTGCGAAACGAAGGCGGGGGGATTTCTCACTGTTCGCCCAGCGTCCTTGCCAGCTTCACAGCAGAAACGCCTTCGCGGCGTCCGTCACACGCTGCGGCGCCTCCACCTGCGGATAGTGCCCGACGTCCGGCAGTTCAACCACATCCGCGTCGGGCATCAACTCGCGATAGCGCGCCACCATATGTGCGCCCGAAATCGGATCGGCGAGGCCGTTGATGAGGCGGACGGGAATGACGCTGTTTTGCAAGGCGCCCACCCAGCGCGCCCGATGCTGCCGGCGCTCGGCCATGTAGCCGATGAGTTTCGGCAGTACGCGCGTGCCGTCGTCGTGCTGCAACAGTCGCCACATCGATTCCACTTCGTCGTCCGCCAGCGGCTGGATGCAGATGCGCCGCATGTTGGCAATGAACCGCTTGCGAGTCGTTAGGCGCGCCACCAGCGGACCCAGCGGGCCGGCCAGCAGGGTTTGCAGCAGCACGGGCTTGTGGGTTTCCGGAAACAGGCCGCCGTTGAGCAGCACCAGCCGCGCCATGCGCGGGTGGCCCTTGCCCTGCCGCGCGAGCAGTTCTTGCACCACGGTGTCGCCCAGGTCGTGGGCGATGCAGGCGTATTCCTCAGTGCCCACGTGCGCGAGCCATGCTTCAATCAGGTCGGCTTGCAGGCTGACGGAATAGGCCGCGTGGGCTGGCTTGGCCGAAAAGCCAAAGCCGAGCATGTCCAGCGCCAGGCAACGAAAATGCGGCGTGAACGCGGGCCAGATCTTGTGCCAGTCCCAGGAGGACGTGGGAAAGCCGTGGATGAACAGCAGTGCTGGACCGTTGCCTTCAATGCGGGTGAACAGCGGACCTGCCGGCGACTCGAACACATTGCCGGCTGCGCGCCAGGCCTCCAGTCTGCTCATGCGAAGCGCGGGTGGATGCCCGGCCTACGCCTCCACCAGTCCCTTTTTCTTCAGCATCGGCAGCACGTTTGGATCGCGTCCACGGAAAGCGCGGAAGGCTTCACCCGGCTCGAGCGAGTTGCCGGTGGAATAGATGTTCTCCAGCAGCCGCTTGGCAACACCCGCATCGAAGGGGCTGCCCGCTTCGGCGAAGGCGTCGTAGCCGTCGGCGTCCAGCACCTCGGCCCACAGGTACACGTAGTACTGCGAGGAATAGCTGGAGCCCGCGAACAGGTGACGGAAGTGCGCGAGTCGGTGGCGCATGACGATGTCGGCCGGCATGCCGATGCGCTGCAGTTCTTCGCGCTCGAAAGCGGCGGCATCAAAACTGGTGAAATCGGTCTTGGCATGCAGCGCCAGATCCACCAGCGTGGAGGCGCAGTACTCGACGGTATCGAGGCCCTGATTGAAGCGACGCGCGGCCTTGAGCTTGGCGATCAATTCGTCGGGAATGGCTTCACCGGTCTGGTAGTGCCGCGCGTGTTTTTTCAACACTTCCGGCTCGGCGATCCAG
>CAYSKY010000453.1:0-3432 GCA_964431425.1 uncultured Burkholderiales bacterium | reverse complement strand
CCTCTATGTTGACCGGAAGCTTGGTGGCCATTGTCACCCCGATGCTCCCTGATGGCGCGCTGGATTTTCCGCGCCTCAAATCGCTGATTGACTGGCACGTGGCCGAAGGTACGGACGGGATCGTGATCGTCGGCACGACCGGCGAATCGCCGACGGTGGATTTTGACGAGCATCACCAGCTTATAGCCGCGGCGGTGGAATACGCGGACAAAAGGATTCCTGTCATTGCCGGCACCGGTGGCAATTCGACGAAGGAAGCCATTCACCTGGCGGACTACGCAAAGCGTGCAGGGGCCGAATATTCGCTGTCAGTGGTGCCCTACTACAACAAGCCCACCCAGGAAGGGCTGTACCGCCATTTTCGGGCCATCGCTGAGGCGGTGGACATGCCCCACATTCTCTACAATGTGCCGGGGCGGACGGTGGCGGATATCGCCAACGACACGGTCCTGCGACTTGCGGAGATACCGAATATCGTCGGCATCAAGGATGCAACGGCCAACATGGCGCGCGGTGCGGAATTGCTGAAACTGGCACCCACCAACTTTGCGATCTACAGTGGCGAAGACGTGTCCACGCTCGCGCTGATGTTGCTGGGCGGACATGGAACGATTTCCGTGACCGCGAACGTTGCACCGCGGCTCATGAGTGAAATGTGCGCGGCGGCCATGAAGGGCGACCGTGCGGCGGCAATAAGCATCAACAACCGGCTGCTGGGGTTGCACCAGAATCTTTTTCTGGAGTCCAATCCCATTCCGGTCAAATGGGCGCTGTGCCGGATGGGGCTCATTGAATCGGGCATCCGCCTGCCGTTGACACCGTTTGAATCCCGTTACCACGGGAAGTTGCTGGACGCGATGAAGGCGGCCGGCATTCTCGATCATCTAAAGGAAGTTGCCTAAATGCAGTCAAGAAAAGTTTTGGTGGGTTTGGCGCTTGCGAGCATGCTTGCCGCCGGGTGCAGTACTTTTTCCTCCAAGGGACCCGACTACAAGTCACAGGGCGGCCGCATCCCGTCGCTGGAGGTGCCGCCGGACCTGACCTCACCGATCGCAGATGACCGGTTTGTCATTCCTGATGCGAAGGCAACGACTTATTCAGCCTACAACAAGGAACGCGGCGCGGCGCCTGCGTCCGGATCGGCGGTACTCCCGAAAGTCGAGAATGTGCGGGTCGAGCGCTCGGGTGACCAGCGTTGGCTGGTGGTGCGTGCCACGCCCGACAAGATTTGGCCCCTGGTGAAGGAGTTTTGGGTCGAGTCCGGATTTGTCCTGAAACGGGAACTGCCGGAAGCTGGCATCATGGAGACCGACTGGGCGGAAGACCGTTCAAAGTTGCCGCAGGACTTTGTGCGCAATGCACTCGGCAAGGTTCTGGATGGCCTCTATGAAACCAGTCTCCGCGACAAATTCCGCACGCGCTTTGAGGCCGGTACGGAATCCGGAACCACAGAGGTTTATGTCAGCCATCGAGGTCTGCAGGAGGTTTACTCCAATCCTGACAAAGCCAGCACGGTCTGGCAGCCGCGCCCCGCGGATCGCGAGCTTGAGGCCGAAATGCTGGCCCGCCTGGTTATGAAGCTCGGCTATGCGCCGCCAGACAAGTCCACCACGGCTGCCGCCGGCGCCACGGGATCACCTTCCGCAGTACGCGCGTCATACGACAAAACGAAGGGCGGCGCACTGACGGTCAACGAGCCGTTTGACCGTTCATGGCGTCGTGTCGGACTTGCGCTCGATCGCATCGGCTTCACGGTGGAAGATCGTGATCGTTCCAAGGGCGTGTTCTTTGTCCGCTACATCGACCCGGACGCCGAAGCCCGCACCGGCAGCGAAAAGGGTTGGCTCGATAAGCTGGCGTTCTGGCGCAAGGACGACCCGGCAGCCAAACCGCAATACCGGATCGTGGTCACCGAAGCTGGCGGCAATTCCAGCGTGGTGGTACAAACGGCCGACGCCAAGAATGACGATTCGGCCACGGCAAAGCGAATTCTCAGCCTGCTGCTCGATCAGCTCAAGTAGTCCAAGTACACGCCGGCCGTTTGACGGGTTCGCTCTGCAGAAGGGCGGGCCCGTTTTCATTTTGGAGTGGCAAGAATGGCAATCCGGTTCTGTTCGATCGGCAGTGGCAGCGAAGGTAACGCGTTGCTCGTCGAATCAGGGGCATCCCGCGTCTTGCTCGATTGTGGATTCGGGTTGGCGGAAACAACGAAGAGGCTTGAACGTGCCGGCGTATTGCCGGCCTCGCTTTCGGCAATCGTCGTCACCCACGAACATGCAGACCATCTGGGCGGCGTGGTCCGGCTGGCCCGCAAGCACGGCATTCCTGTCTGGATGACACACGGCACGGCAAAACTCATCGACGGCAACGCGCTGCCCGCAGGGCAGCTTCAATTTGTTGATCCCCACCAGTACTTTGCCGTGGGAGAGTTGGACATCACGCCTTTCCTGGTCCCGCACGATGCCTACGAGCCGGTGCAGTACGTTTTCTCCGACGGTGCGGCAAAGCTGGGTGTCCTCACAGACACCGGCACGATCACCGCTCACATCGAGGAATCCCTCTCGGGGTGCGATGCCTTGGTTCTGGAGTGCAACCATGACATTGACTTGTTGATGAATGGCCCCTATTCAGCGAGTCTCAAAAAGCGTGTTGCCGGCCGGTTTGGACACCTGGACAACCTGGCCGCGGCGGCGCTGTTGCGCAACATAGATTGCACGAGGCTTAAGCACATCATCGCCGCGCACCTGTCAAAAACAAACAATCGCCCCGAACTGGCGCAGGCTGCGCTGGCGGGCGCACTGGGTTGCGAGTCCGACTGGATCGGCATTTCCAGGCAGGACAGCGGATTCGACTGGCGTGTCATTTAGTGGTGGCGTTTTCGTCATCACGGACCTGCACCCAAATGAAAAACGCCGGCAAAAGCCGGCGTTTTTTTGCTACAGAAGCGGGAAGAAATTACTTCTTCGGCGCATCCTTTGCAGGTGCAGCAGCCGGGGCAGCAGCAGGAGCGGCGGCCGGAGCAGCAGCAGGTGCAGCAGCCGGAGCGGCGGCGGGAGCAGCAGCGTCCTTGGCGGGTTCAGCAGGCTTGGCGGCATCAGCAGCCGGAGCAGCGGCCGGGGCTTCAGCAGGCTTGGCGGCTTCAACTTTCGGTGCGGCGGGCGCGGCGGGGGCCGGCTTCGGTTCTTCTTTACCGCAGGCGGCGAGGCCGACGGCTACCAGTGCAGCGAGGAGGAGTGACTTGTTCATTTTTGACTTCCCTTGATGAAAAATTTGATCAAAATTTTTATCGGCTGATGTGACTTCCAAACATCGTTTGGGCACTCGACTAGGCGTTGAGGCTTGGAGAAAGCTTGAGGTGTTTCGACCGACCCACTAGTATAACAGCAAGTTGGTGCGGTGCACAAATGCTGGGGTGGCCGTTGTAGACTGGGT
>CAYSKY010000452.1:1379-3433 GCA_964431425.1 uncultured Burkholderiales bacterium | reverse complement strand
GTCTGGTCCTACGGGTGCAAATGTCTTCGAGAAGCTTAGGTCGCACATTAAGTTGCGCCTGCAATCCCCCTCAATCCCCCTTTTCCAAAGGGGGAGGAATCGGGAAATGGAGGACCGCCGGAGCCCGCTCAGGCGCGGCGGAACAACTTTGACACCGCAGGCTGCTGCGCGTAAATGCGCTGCGCCTCGGCTTGCAGCGCTTTGGCGCGCTCGGTCTGCCCCAGCTGGCGCTGCGCGCGCGCGGCGGACACCAGCGCGTCGGCAAGCCAGGGGCTGGCGGGGTCCTGCAGGCGACGCATGAGGGCGATGGCCGCATCGAGTGCGGCGGCAGCACCCGTCGCATCACCGGTGCCCAGCAACGCGTCACCGCGCGCCTTGTCGGCGGCAGCCGCCAGATGCGGCAGCAGCGCGGCATTGGTGCGTTCAGCCAGATGCTGACGCGCGCGGTTGGCGCGGTCCAGCGCGGTGGCGAAATCGCCGCCCTGCACCGCCGCTTCGGCCGCGCGGATATTGAGCTGCACGTAGCCGAAGTTGTAGCCCGCCAGTGTGGTGTTGATGGTGTCCTCGCCTTCCTTCAGCACGGCCAGCGCATCGGCGGCATGGCCGGTGGCAAGGCGGATCCAGCTCACGTCGGCCTTGTAGTCCACCAGCCGCGCGGCGGGCGTGGAATAGAGTTGCGGCAGGTCGGCCACGCGTTTGAGGGCCGCCTCGGTGGCGCGCTCGTCGCCCAGCATGGCGTGGGCGCGGGCCATCAGCGTGGCGAAACGCACGCCACTGGGATAAAAGGCCTTGCCCAGCGAAGCATGGTGCTGCGCGAACGGCTCCAGCACGGCCAGCGCTTTCTTCGGAACGCCTTCGTCCAGCAACAGCGCGGCCTCATAAATGGCGTTGTTGAAGTCGGTGGGATTGGGCTTGTCGCGGGTGGCCACGGCGTTGAGTTGAGCGAATACCGCGTGCGCTTCGTCGCGTTTGCCGGCGGCGTGCAGGGCCTGGGCGTACAGGCCGCGGTGAAACCGCGTCTGCAAACTGGTGGCGCCGGTGTGCTTCTCGAGGATGCCGATGCCGGTGGCGAAACTTTGCAATGCCGGCTCCACCCTGCCCTCGCGCGCGGCGCAGAACGCCGACCAGGAATACGCCACACCGAGATTGACGAAATCCTTTGAGCCCACGCGCTCAAAGGTGCGGATCGCGCGCCGGAAGTAAATATCCGCGTAGTTCCACTGCCCCTGGGTGCGATACAGCTGCGCGATCACGATGGCGGCATCGAAGTGTTCGGGGTGATCCGGATAGCGCTGCTCGTACAGGTCCAGCGCTTCCTTGATGAGCGCCAGTTCGCGCTTGGTGTCTTTGGACAAAAACGACACTGCGCTGGCACTGGCGCGCGCGCGCAGCAGGGACGTTTTGTCGCCGCGCTGGTCCAGCAGCGCCAGCACCGCGTCGCGCGCCTTGAGCGCTTCCGGCCCCTTGAGGGACTGCCGAAGTGCACCGGTCAGGCCGATGAGCGCTTCGATATGCAGGTCGCTGCCCTCGCCACCGGTGGCGGCAAGCGACTGGATGACCCCCTGATAAAGCGTTGCCGCGCGCGCCGGTTCTTCCACATCCAGCAGCAAGCGCGCCACCGTCATCGAGAGTTCGGTACGCAGCTCGGGCGAATCCTTGAATGCCTGCGGAATGCGTTCGCTGGCTTCCACCATCACTTCTCGCACGGTCTTGTTGCGTGAACGCACGGCATCGGCCTGGAAGCGCGAATTTTTCTCGAACAGTTCCGTGAGGAATGCCTGCACCGCCCGCGCACGGTTGGCTTCACGTACCGCAATGCGTGCCTGCCACAGCGAGACGCTCACGCCGACGATCACGGCCAGCAGGATGGCCGCCGACGCGCCTACGGCCAGCTTGTGGCGCGAGACAAACTTGCCGAAGCGGTACCAGCCGCTTTCCGGACGCGCGGCGATGGGCAGGCCGGCCAGGTAACGCTCGATGTCCTGCCGGAACGCATCCACGCCGGGATAGCGCTGCGCCGGCGACTTGTGCAGGGCTTCGAGCACGATGGTGTC
>CAYSKY010000452.1:0-1369 GCA_964431425.1 uncultured Burkholderiales bacterium | reverse complement strand
CAGCAGGCGCCGCCAGCGCGGCACGGTATGCGGCAGCCGCGTGGCCGCGGCCAGTTCTGCCGTCACGGACTGGCTCGGCAGTTGCGTATCGGCCGTGAGGATGGCCTCTTCCAGCTCGGCGCGGCTGCCGCGCTTGAGGCGATACGGTTTCGTGCCGGTGAGCAATTCATACAGCACCACGCCCAGCGAATACACGTCGCTTGCGGTGGTCAGCGGGTTGCCCGACACCTGCTCGGGCGAAGCGTAATCCGGCGTCATCACCCGGCCCACCTGTTGCGTCAGCGCGGTCTCGGCGGTGTGCGTGGCTTCCACCGTCAGCAACTTGGCGATACCGAAGTCCAGCAGCTTGATGTCGCCGGTGGCGGTGACGATGATGTTGGCTGGCTTGATATCGCGGTGGATCACCAGGTTGGCGTGGGCGTATTCCACCGCTTTCAGCACCTGCAGGAAAAGTCGCAGGCGCGCGTCGATCGGCAGCGCCTGTTCGCGGCAGTGGTTCAGCAGGGTGGTGCCTTCGATGTATTCCAGCGCCAGGTAAGGCTGCCCGTCGGTGGTGACGCCGGCCTCCAGCAGGCGCGCGATGTTGGGGTGATTCAAAGCCGCCAGTATTTCCCTCTCACGCGCGAAGCGTTCGCGGATGTGCGCGCTCATGGCCTGCACATGCGGCAGCTTGAGTGCCACCGGCAGCGGCGTGGCGCCCTGCAGCCGTTCGGCTAGCCAGACGGTGCCCATGCCGCCCGCGCCGATTTCCCGCACCAGCCGGAACGGGCCCACCTCCTCGCCGGGCTGGCGCTTCGGCAATTCCGCGCCGCCTTCCTCGCACGACATGTCGTAGTGCGGCAGTGCGTTGGTGAGGCTGCCGGTGGGCGCGGGTTCGGTGGCGGCCTTGGCCAGGAGTTCAATAAGGTGTGGTTTCAGCGCGGCGTGCTGTGCCGGCAGGGCCGCCAGCCAGGCATCGCGGTCGGCGGCCGGCAGGTCCAGCGCCTCATCCAGCAGCGCGGAAACGGTCTTCCACTGTGCCAGCAGGTCCGGGTGCATTCAGGCCCCGCGCAGCGCGTCCGAAAGGATCAGTCGTGCCTTCTGCCATTCGCGCGCCACCGTGCGCGGCGACAGCGCCAGCGCGGCCGCCACTTCATCCACCGACAGGCCGGCGAAGAAGCGCATTTCGACGATGGTGACCAGCGAAGGATCCACCGCCTGCAACTCCGCCAGCGCCTCGTCCAGCCGCAGCACGTCGTCTTCCTTGGCGGCGATGTTTTCGTGTTCGGTGGAGAAGCTCACGTGGATCTGTTCCCCGCCGCGCCGGTCGGTGGTGAGGCGGCGGATGAAATCAACAATCACCGAGCGCATCACCCGTGCGGCATAGCCG
>CAYSKY010000451.1:0-3442 GCA_964431425.1 uncultured Burkholderiales bacterium | reverse complement strand
TTCGGGTGCGGCAACTGGGGTATTCATGAGCGGGCCGGGAGGCGTTGGCAGGGCAATGGCTCGCGCCGACGGGCGGTACGAGCGGGCCAATTATACCGGAGGGCTACAGACACCCGCCCGCCGCTTACTTCCACTTCAGCGCCACACGGGTGCGGCGAAAATCATCCGCCGGAATGCTGTCGGGCCACAGCGGAATCACGCGCGGCCACGCCTTGCGCCACGCAGGATCGCCCGGCAGCCGATACCGCAGGGCCGTCAGCCACGGCGTGACGAAGCTGCCGGCCAGCACCGTCCCGTCCACTACCCTCGGCGCGAGCGTCCCGATGGGGCCGCGTTGGCGAATGCGAATGTGCAGCGCGGGTCGCACTCCCAACTCCGCCGCCCGCGGCGAGGCTTCCGGGTCCATCAAATGAAACGCCACCACCGAAGACTGTGGCAGGAGCAGCGCCAGCACCAGGTCGAAAGCCATTGCGGCCAGAAACAACAACAGCAGCGCGGCCCGGACGAAAGACGGAATCGGTACAAGGAACAGCATGGGCACTGCGAGCGCCGCGCCTGCCAGCGTCACCGAAAGGTTGATGCGCGAAACGCGCACCGTAATCCAGCGCGGATCATCGCCCGTCGCAACCGTCGTGCCGGCCCCTTGAATTTCACCCATCCGATCGCACCTTTACACCCCTACAATGGCGTTCCCGCACACTCCCGGCATTCTCCCATGAGCGATCAATGGATCACCCACCTGCAGACACATGGCGCAAGCTTTGCGGATGGTCGCGTGGCGGCATACGATGGCGCTGCCACGCAAAATGCCGGTGCGACAGAACCGGGTGTGATCTGCGATCTTTCGCATGAAGGCCTGATCCGCGTGGCGGGCCCTGAGGCCGGCGCCTTCCTGCACGCGCAATTCACTAATGACGTGCTGGCCCTTCCTGTCGGCGGCGCACAATGGAACGGCTGGTGTTCGCCGAAGGGGCGCCTGCTGGCCACGTTCCTGGTCTGGCATGACGATGGCGGCTACGTGCTGCAACTGCCGCGAGCCCTGCAGCCTGCCATTCAGAAGCGCCTTCAGATGTTCGTGTTGCGTTCAAAGGTTTCGCTCACCGACGAAGGGGCGCAGCGCGAGCGATTTGGTTTGGTTGGCATCACTGCCGGCGCGGCCGCGGCGGCAGGCGTCATCCTGCCCGCGCACACTATGTCGGTGTCCACTCAAGCCGACGTGCAGGTCGTGCGCCTTTCGGAACAACGCTTCGAGATCATTGCGCCACCTGCGATCGCCATCGGGCTTTGGACTTCGCTGTCTGCGATATTGCGGCCGGCCGGCGCCCAGTTGTGGGACGGCTTTGGCATACGTGAAGGACTGCTGCAGGTGCTGCCCGCGACGCAGGACGCGTTTGTGCCACAAATGGCCAATTTCGAGCTCACCGGCGGCGTCAGTTTCAGGAAAGGCTGCTACCCCGGTCAGGAGATCGTGGCCCGCACCCAGTACCGCGGAATCCTCAAGCGCCGCATGGCGCGGGTTAGCTCAAGTGTGGAATTGAAGCCGGGGGACCCTGTATATGGCGCCGAATTCGGCGAGCAGGCGGCGGGTATCGTCGCCAACGTGGCACCCATGGACGGCGGGGGATACGAAGCCCTCGTGGTTGCGCAGATTGATTCGCTGAAGGCGGACTCGCTGTGCGCCGGCAGCGCTGACGGGCCTGCGCTCAAACGTCAGCCGCTGCCCTACGCGGTACCCGACCTAGACTAGGCGCTTGTGCATTTCCTGGTGCGGGATGCCGGCCTCGGCGAATTCCGCGCCGTGCGACAGGAATCCGTGCCGGAAATAAAACGGCGAGGCATGTGTTTGGGCATGCAGCATCACTTCTTCATAGCCGAGCCGGCTGGCTTCCGCGCAGAGAGCATCCAACAGTGAACTGCCCACACCTGCACGCCGCCAGGCCTTGAGCACGGCCATGCGGCCAATACGCGGCCGCGGCCGTTGCAGCACCATGCGCCCACCGCCGATGACAGTCCCGCCAGCATCGCGTGCGATGACATGCACACATGAGGGGTCGGCATCATCAAGGATGATTTCGGCGGGGACTTTCTGTTCGTCGACGAACACAGTGACACGGATGTCGGTCAGCTGCTGTTGCTGTTGTTGCCAGGTGCAAATCTCGACATTGAACGGTTGCGGCAGGATCATGGACTCGTTGACAGAAGCGAAGGCCAGCGCATCTTACCCGCGTTTCGAGTGCAATTATTTTTCACATATTCCGACAGTCAACACGCCGATGCCAGTGTGGCGAAATGTGGCCGGCGCAGCGGTGTCAGCGTGGATTTCCGCACAGCGGCAGCCGCACCGCCTGCAGCATTTCGCCGCTGGCATCCTCCTGCACAAATGCGCTGATCGCGAGGTCTGCGCGCTTCCAGTCGCGGCCGAGCGAGATGCGTTGTTTGATCGGCCATGTTGTTGCCTTGGCGCTCGCTGAATCAAGCGAAAATGGCCCCAGCAGCTGCCGGACGACATAGTCGTGCCGCAAGATCGCACCACGATTTTCGCCGGCGTTCACGCGGCTTTCCAGCCGGTCTTCGGAAATCACAACGTAGGCCGCCACCCCCGTGGCGGCCGGCCGCCGCCAGCGAATCTGCAGGTCCACGTCCAGCGCATCTCCGCCGGCAACCGCCCGCAGCATCAGGTCCGCAGCGGGCGCCCGTCCGGCCACCGACTGCGCGGCTGCATCCAGTGCGCGCAGCCGGGACCAGCCATCAAGATCCCTGCCATCCACCAATACTTGGGGGGTGTAGGCCACGCGACCGCGCTGCCGCCGAACCGCCTCTCGCTGGCGGCCGGCAAATGCCGGTTGGGCAAAGCGGTCGGCCCAGCCGATGGCATCCCAATAGTCGACATGAAATGCCAGCGGCACAAGACCATCCGGTCCGGCGCGCAATGACGATAACCAGCGGTCGGCCGGCGGGCAACTGCTGCACCCCTCGGAGGTGTACAGCTCCAGCACAGCGGCGGTTCGTGGCCCGCTCGTTACGGATACCGCCGGACAGTTTTGCGCTGACGCGGGCAGCGAACCGACCACACCAGCGAAAAGCACGGCTACAAAGCGACGCATGGATACCCCGCGCAAACAGGGTTGGTCGCGAACAGGGCGGCGGCCTTACCGGCGCCGCCCAGGGGTTCAATACTTGGGTTTGCGCTTGGCTGACTTGTAGCGCTTCACGCCTTGAAGAATGGCAGCCTTGGCTTCCTCCGGTCCAACCCAGCCTTGCACTTTCACCCACTTACCGGCTTCCAGGTCCTTGTAGTGCTCGAAGAAGTGCGAGATTTGCGTCTGCGTGAGTTCCGGCAGGTCGCGCGGCGATTGAATCTTGCGGTAGATGGGGGTCAGCTTGTCGATTGGCACCGCCAGCAGTTTTTCGTCACCGCCGGCCTCGTCGGTCATCTTCAGCA
>CAYSKY010000450.1:1328-3443 GCA_964431425.1 uncultured Burkholderiales bacterium | reverse complement strand
CAGCGAACCCATCCACGCCAGCAGCCAGCTATCGAGGATTTCCAGCCGCCGCGGCGCCAGGTTGCCGCTGGCAAAGCGCTCCAGCAGCAACGCGCGCACATACAGCGCCTCGATGGTGGTCTCGATGCTGCGACGGTCCACCATCACATCCTGGATGCAGTCATCCAGCCCAGCCATCGTGGCGGTGACAAACAGTTTGTGCAGCCGGCCGCGGGTGGCGGTGTCGGCACGCAGGCCGGCGATCTTGCGCCATTTGCTGGTGTGGCCGGTAAGCAGCGTCGCCAGCGCCCAGGCATGGGCGAGGCCCTTGCGCTGCGCATCGGGCACCGGGCCGGATTGTTCGTAGGGCACCACGGAACGGGCGATGCGCGCGAGGTGATCGTAGCGTTCCGCCACCCATTCGCACACGGCCTGGTCGCCGCCGGTCTGCATCAGCCCGGCCTGCAGGAACTTCTCGCGATCCTTGCGGGAGAACTCCTCGAACTCACGCAGCGCCTTGCCGACAGCAGCGGATGATTCGAGCACATTTTTCTTGTCCAGCGTCTGGTCCAGCACCGAGTGCTTGTCGGCCATGCCGCTGTGATAGCGCGTCAGTTGCAGGCCGGGCTGGTCGAGGGGCGGAATCGAGGACATGTGCAGTGGCGCGTCAACGGGACTGGTGGAAGGTCATCGCATCCACCAGTGATTGGTGCAACTTGCGCTGACGCAGGGCATCGCGCAGTTCGGAATCGGGCGTGGTCCAGCCGGGCGCGAGGATGGCGGCTTCGGCGTGGGCAAAGCGCGGGTCGGCAGGCAGCAGGCGTTTGCCCAGTTCATCAATGACGGTGAGTTCCTCCGCACCGGCAAAACGCTTGCGAAACGCGTCGCTCAATTCAACGAAAGTGCCCGGGTCGCCGGCAACATAAGCCAGCTCGATCAGGAACAGCCAGAGCGGCTTTTGTTTGGGCGATTCCTCCAGCGCCATCTGCAGCAGTTCGGCGGCCTGGCGCGGCTGGTCGTCATCGAGCAGTTCCTGCGCCCAACGCAATACGTTGGAGGTGTTCTTCAGCGTCTGAGCCGGATTCGGAAACTGCAGGAAGCGCGCGGCAATGTAGCGTTCGCGCAGCTTGCGCGCGGCCGGATCTGACGGTAGCTGCGATTCGTCAAGGATGATGCTGCTGGTCCCGCGTGAATCGGAAGAGGGAGGCGACATGCTTCAGGGGCCGGTGGTTTGGAACGAAGGTGGTTGCCTGAGGCGCGCTTGGCCTTGCAACCCTGGCTTGATTCTAAGCCAAACCCTGACCCCCGAAATGCATAGTGGCTTGTGAAATTGTTATTCGCCGGCCTTGATCTTGTTGTCTTTCACCACTTTGGCCCAACGGATGA
Organism: uncultured Burkholderiales bacterium; assembly: GCA_964431425.1. Lineage (GTDB taxonomy): Bacteria > Pseudomonadota > Gammaproteobacteria > Burkholderiales > Usitatibacteraceae > UKL13-2. The sequence continues at coordinate 2,078 of CAYSKY010000450.1, read as the reverse complement.
TCTCGGTTTGCAGGAAGGACTGCAGCGCCTCGGGCTTGCTGCCGACCACATCCATGCCCTGCGCAGCAAGCTTTTCAGCCACTTCCGGTGTCTTCAGGGCCTTGACCAGTTCTTCGTTGAGACGCGCCACCACGGCGGGCGGCGTGCCGGCCGGCACCACCACGCCCCACCAGGCCACCGACTCAAAGCCCGGCACACCCTGCTCCGCCACCGTGGGTGTATCCGGCAGGCGCGGTGAGCGCTTGGCCGAGGTCACCGCCAGCGGGGTGAGCATTTTGGCGTCGATCTGTGGCTTGGCCAGGAATACGGTGCCAATCATCAATGGTACGTGGCCTGCAATGGCGTCCTGCACCAGCGGGCCGCCGCCCTTGTAGGGAATGTGGTTGAAGGTGGTGCCGGCCAGGTTGGCAATCTGCGTCATGGCAAGGTGCCCGAGGCTGCCCGAGCCGATGGTGCCAAACGACACCGCATCGGCTTTAGCCTTGCCCAGCGCGATCACTTCCTTGAAATCCTTGTAGGCCGCACCGTGATACTTGGCGATCACCATCGGCGAGGTGCCGACAATCATCACCGGCGCCAGATCCTTGAGCGTGTCGTAGGACAGGTTCGGGATGAGGCTGGGGTTGACGCCGTGCGTATCAAACACCACGCCGATGGTGTAACCGTCAGCCGGTGCCTTGGACACAAACGCAGAGCCAATGGAGCCTGAGGAGCCGCAGGGCGTTGTCGGTCTATTTGCGACGGCAACCA
>CAYSKY010000450.1:0-1318 GCA_964431425.1 uncultured Burkholderiales bacterium | reverse complement strand
GCCTGAGGCGCCGCCCTTGTTGTCCACCACGAACTGCTGGCCGGTCTGCTTGGTGAGTTGGAACGAGAGGATGCGTGCAACCGTATCGACCGAGCCTCCCGGCGGGAATACCGCCACCACCTTGACGGGCTTGGAAGGCCAGGCCTGGGCATGAACCTGCGGACCAGCCAAAAACAGTGCGGCCAGCGCCAGCGCGCCGGCGATGAGCTTGGGTCGATTGAACATGCTTTTCTCCTCGTGGATATTGGTTTGCGGCGACTGTACCACGCACACCGCGCGGCCATTTCATACACCGGCGACAAGTTGTTTGTTTCGCCGCTTTCTGCGTGCCGGGCCGCCCTCAGCGCGCCTCGGGCGGCTCTTCGCCGCGCTGCGGCGCATCCAGCCAATAGCGCTTGCGTGCTTCGCGGAATCCGCTGACAGCAGGCGAATGACCCGATTTGAACGATACCGTCAGGGCGCCGGCCATATCGGTGCGGTGCAGCACGATCCGACGCGCGGCGTAGCGTTCCATCACCTGCGCGTTGGGATGACGAAAGCGGTTGCGATAGCCGACCGGGACGATGGCGATGGAAGGTGCCACCGCGTCGAGAAATTCGTCGGTCGACGAGGTGCGGCTGCCATGGTGCGGCACCAGCATCACATCGGCCTTCAGCTCCGCGCGATCACGCTCCAGCAAATCACGCTCGCTCTTCTTTTCGATGTCGGCGGTGAGCAGCATGGTGCCGCCGGGTGCGGTGATTTTCAGCACGCAGCCGAGGCTGTTGGTTTTGGCGCCTTCCACATAGCCGTCCTTCGCCGGGTGCAGAATTTCGAACAGCACGCCGTCCCAGCGCCAGGCGTCGCCCGCTTCGCAGCGCATCACTTCATCCGCGCCATCGATGGCCTCGCGGTCCTCCTCGAGCGAGGTCAGCAGCCATTTCGGTTTGCGAGCCGCAATGACGGAGCGCGCGCCGCCGGCGTGATCATCATCGTCGTGGGTGACGATCAGCGCATCCAGTTCGCGGATGCCCTCGCCGCGCAGGAACGGCACGACGATGCGGCTGCCCGAATCCGCATCCGGGTTCCAGCGCGGACCGGTGTCGTAGACCAGGCTGTGCCGCGCGGTGCGCACCACCGTGGCGAGGCCCTGCCCCACGTCCAGCACATGTACCCGCAGTTCGCCCTCCGCGGGCCCCTCGGGCACCAGCAGAAACATCGGCAACACCAGCCCTGCACCCGCCCAGCGCGCCGGCACGCCGCGCGGCAGCAGAAAGACCAGCACGCCCAGCAGTGCCAGCCCGGCGGCCCACAAGGGCGGCGTATGCGATTGCCACAC
>CAYSKY010000449.1:0-3443 GCA_964431425.1 uncultured Burkholderiales bacterium | reverse complement strand
TCAGCGGCTTGCCGGTTGCGCCCTTGCGCAACACGCCGTGACAGCCGGCGCAGCGCTCGAAATAAATCTTGCGCGCCTGGTCGAACTCGACCTTGGTCATGGCCGGCGCCTTCGGATTCACGTTCTGGTGCATCTCGGCATCAGCGAGGGGCGAACCACCTGCCTGGTACTTCACTTCAGCGGGGGTGACATGCTTTTCGGCCGGCGCGGATGCAGGCTGCGCGACGGCGCCACTGGCAGCAAGCGCAATTGCCACAGCGAGCGGCGCGTATTTGTTGCGGATGAAGACGCGGTTCATGACGAACTCCTGTTGTCGATGATCAAGGTGTGCTCATGCGGGAACCCTGCGTTCGCTTGCGCGTTCGTTCACGGCGTCCCAGCGTGCAAGCGAAGCATCGTTCATCGCGCTGCAGCAATCCTTAAGGCAAGTTAAGGTTTGCGATTTCTGCCCCGATAGACTGGTTTTGTCGCCACCATCGAGGTGGCATCGCGGGAGCCAGAAGTGAATGACAGACGCACCACCAAGCCCAGTCGCCGCGCCGCCGCGCTGTTTGGCGCCAGCAGCCTGCTCACGGCGCTGAGTGCATTTCCACAGGCGGAAACGCCGGACGCCGCGGCGCAGGCGCTGGACCTGATGGTGGTCACGGCGACGCGCAACGATGTCGCATTCAGCGAAGCGACGGCCAGCGTGACCATCATCACCAGCGAGCAGATCGACCTTCGGCGAAATGCACGCATCGGCGATGTGCTTGCCGAGGTACCAGGCCTGTACCTGCGCAACAACGCAAAAGGCGCGCAGTTTCCGTCGTCGGGCCAGGCCAGCATCGCGATCCGCGGCGTGCCACGAACTACGCGGACGCTGGTGATGATCGACGGCCAACCGATCAACAGCGCGCTCTCCGGAGGCATCGACCTTTCGTCAATCATGCTCGACAATGTGCGCCGCATCGAAGTCGTACGTGGCCCCTATTCCGCGCTCTACGGCGGCAATGCCATGGGCGGCGTCATCCATGTGCTGACCAGGACGCCGACCAGGCGCGAATTCCAGGGACGCCTTGAGAGCGGGTTCGGCGATGTGTCCTCTTCGGCTGCCTCCATCGTATATCGGGACAAGTTTGCATCGGGCTTCGCCTGGTCGATCGCGCTCGGCTATCGCGCGAGCGACGGCTGGCACGACAGCGACTATGTGGTAAAAACCGCCGCCACCGGGGCAGCGACCCTGCCGGTTGCCGGCGCGATTGCCACCACCACCACCGATGGCCGGCCAGCGGCCTGGCTGGGAGTGAAAGGCGAGCGCCCCTGGGATCAGCGCAATGCGGAGCTGAAACTGATTCAAGATATGGGCGAGGCCGGACGGGCAACACTGAACCTGGCCTTCGCCGGCTACCGCGTCGGGTACCGGCCGCCTGACTCCTTCCTCGCGAATGCAGCTGGTGGCACGGTGCTGAGTGGCAGCATCGCGACAGGCTTGCCCGGCATCAGCAGAATTGCCCTGGTTGAAAGCGACTTCTTTACACTGACCCCGTCTTCGGAGCGCGACTGGCGCGGCGCGTTCCGCTGGGAGCGTGATTTCGCCAGTGGCGTGCACCTGGTCGCCAACCTGGGTCACATGGATCACAACTTTCGCTTCACGCAGCCCGGCGCGGGCGCGGGACTCCTGGCAGGCCCCGGCGAATGGTCCGACCAGCCCAATCAACGGACCGACGCCGATGCCTATATGCGCTGGAACCTCGATGAGAAACTGGCAATGACGGTTGGTGCCGCGGTGAATCACCAGCGGCTCAACAGGCGCACCCTCGCCGCATCGGCATGGCGGGAGTACAGGTCGTCATTCAGCGAGAATGGGCGCGGCAGTGGGACCAGTGAAGTAGTCGCGGCGTTCGCCCAGGGCGAATACCAGCCCTTCCCCGGACTGACGCTGCATACAGGTGTTCGCATCGACCGCTTTTCCACACACGGTGAAGTCCGCCAGAACACCGCGCCCGCATTCGTGACCGCCTACCCGGCCCGCAGTGAACATCAGCTTAGCCCGAAGATCGCTGCAGTCTGGTCACTCACCCGGCGCTGGACCGTGCGCGCCAGCTTCGGCACCGGTTTCCGCCCGCCGACCCTCTCGGACCTGTATACGCGCACGGTTGCGCCAACCACCGTGGCCGGCACATTCAGCATCAATGAACCGGCGCCAGACCTGAAGGCTGAACGGATTCGCGCGGCCGAAATCGGCATCGACTACCAGTCTGCCGATGGAACCAGCGCTAGCGCCGCCTGTTTCTCGCAGCGCCTTTCGGACCTGGTCTATCGCAGCCGTCGGTCCGCTACCCTCACCCAGTCGGCCAATGCCGGCAACGCCAGCGTAGACGGCCTCGAGCTTTCGTTGCGCCGCCCGATGATGAACAGGCAGCTGACCGCATTCGCAACCGCATCGTGGCTGTCCCGGTACGCCATCACCGAGAACGTCGCGATCCCCGCAAGCGTGGGACGGAAGTTGACCGACGTACCGGGAAAAATGTTCAGTGCAGGTGTCGAATTCACATCCGGCCCGTGGAGCGGCTCGCTGGCAGCCAGCCGTGTCGGTCACATCTTTGGTTCCGGCGACGACACCAACATCAATGTCGTCCAGGGCGTGTATGGCTCGTATGACGCACATACATTGGTAAATGCCAAGGTCTCTTACCTTGTAACCGCCAACGTCAGTATTGGCGTCTCAATCGACAACCTGACGAATCGACAGTATTTTGATTTTTACAAGCAGCCCGGCGTCACCGGGCTCGCGGAGGTCGTCGTGAGATTCTGAGGTCAGGACAAGCAGGCTACGCCGCAGCTGTCGCCGCGACATTCACTGCCTTGCACCTGCAACGCTAGCGCTGCAGAAATTCGCGGCGGCGCACTTCCCAGACAAATTCCTCGAGATCCGGGTCCAGTGCATTGCGCGCCGTGATAACGCCGACGACCTTGTCGTCATCAATGACCGGCACATGACGAAATCCGTTCATTTGCATCATGACCAGTGCATGGCCATAGGACTTCTCCGGTGTCAGCACTTTTGGCGAGGTGGTCATCACGTCATTCAATGTGGTGGCATCGGGATTCCTGCCGGTCGCCACGACGCGGAACACCACGTCACGTTCGGTGAAGATTCCGAGCAGTTTTTCATTCTCGGCCACCACCACCGCGCCCACATTGCGCTCGGCCATCATCCTGGCGGCGTCCGCGACTGAGGTTTGCGGTGGCGCGGTCAGCAAAAAATTCCGCTCCATGATTTCACGGATGGGTTGTTCAAACATGGCGTTCTCCAGCACGCTACCAAGAAGTGTCATGCTAGCTTGACGATTAACGCCTGTTTTGACCTGCCTCAACCTATTGTGTGGGGGGCCACTACCCCGGATGCGGACAATTGGCCCGCCCGACGCTGATCGTAAAAAGTACAAAGTCCAGCATTGGCG
>CAYSKY010000448.1:0-3444 GCA_964431425.1 uncultured Burkholderiales bacterium | reverse complement strand
CAATCAGGGCTGCTCGTTTACACGCTGGATTACTGACGCGGCTGTTGCGCCGAAACGGGCCGTCAACATCGCGGTGCCCGGCGGTGCGGCACGGCTCGATTTGGCGAGCCCGGCGGACCGGAGGCGGGCCAATTCCGCCGCGACGGACAATCACGCATAATGTGCGCTCCCAATGAACCGCGAGCCCCCCATGACCCGTTTTCGTCTCCTGCTTTGCGCTGCATTTGCGGCCGGAACCATGCTCTCCAGCGTTGCCACTGCCCAGCAGAATTTCGACAAGGTCGAAATCAAGATTGAGAAGCTCGCGCCCAACACCTACGTGCTGTTCGGCGCCGGCGGCAACATCGGTGTCTCGGTGGGCGACGACGCCCTGTTCCTGATCGACGACCAGTACGCGCCGGTGACGCCCAAGATCCTGGCGGCACTGAAGACGCTGACCGACAAACCGATCAGGTTCCTGCTTAACACCCACTGGCACGGTGACCACACCGGCGGCAACGAGAACATGGGCAAGCAGGGCGTCATCCTGGTGGCGCACGACAACGTACGTAAACGCATGTCCAGCGAGCAGTTCATCAAGCTGCTGCAATCGAAAGTGCCGCCCTCGCCCAAGGAAGCGCTGCCGCTCATCACCTTCTCGGCTGATGTCACGCTGCACCTGAACGGGGACGAGATCAACGGCTTCCATGTGCCGCCCGCACATACCGATGGCGACACCATCGTGCACTTTCGCAAGGCCAATGTGATTCACATGGGCGACACCTATTTCAACGGCTGGTATCCGTTCATCGACGTCTCCAGCGGCGGCAATCCGGACGGCGTCATCGCCGTGGCCGACAAGGTGCTGGCTCTGGCCGATGACAACACCAAAATCATCCCCGGCCACGGCCCGATAGCGTCCAAGGCCGATCTGAAGGCCTATCGCGACATGCTCTCCACCGTGACCGGCCGCATCAAGGCACTGATGAAAGCCGGCAAGAAGCTCGACGAGATCAAGGCGGCCAACCCCTCGGCAGAGTTCGACGAAAAATGGGGCAAGGCCTTCATCTCCCCCGGGCGTTTCGTCGAAATGCTGGTCGCGGCCTACTCCTGACAGGCCCCACCAGCCGATCCGACCGGCGCTCCATGAGCGCCGGTTTCGTTTCCGGGTCCCGCAATCGCGGGACATCCAACCGGCAAATTGCTGCGTAAGGTCCGCATCACCCACTTTCCGCGTGAGCCATTGCCATGAGCCGACTCAAAGCCAACCTCATTTTCATCCTGATCGCCGTCCTGCTCGCCGCCGGCGGTGGCTGGTACCTGGAAGACCTCATCCGCAAGGAAAACAACGAACACGTGGTGCGGCAGGCCACCATCCTGATGGAAAGCGCGTTGGCCGTACGCAGCTACACGGTGGACATGATCAAGCCGCAGCTGGACCCGGTGCTGGAACAGAAATTCCTGCCGCAGACCGTGCCCGCGTTTGCCGCCACTGAAACGTTCGAACGCTTCCGCAAGAAGTTCAACAACTTCAAATACAAGGAAGCCGTACTGGACCCCACCAATCCGCGCGATCTGGCCGACGATCAGGAGCGCGCCATCATCGACCGCTTCATCGCACAGCCGACGCTGACCGAAACGTCCGGCGAGCTCTACCGCAACCTCAGCCGCTATTACTATGTGGCCCGCCCCATCCAGATCAAGAATCCCGCGTGCCTGGCCTGCCACACCACGCCCAACGTCTCCCCGCCCACCATGCGCGCCGTGTACGGCGACAAAGGCGGCTACGGCTGGAAGCTGAACCAGATCGTCGGCGCGCAGATCATTGTGGTGCCGGCCTTTGAACAGGATGCCGCGTCACGGCGCACATTTCTGAGCGTGGCGGCGGTGTTTGGGGGGATATTGTTGGTGATGCTGGTGGTGGTGAATTTGTTGCTGGGGAGGCGGGGGGAGTAATTCCCGTTCTGGGCGCAAGAGGCTCACGCGCCCTGGTACCGCTGCAGTGGCTTTCGGCCCCCGCCCAATGCTGACTTTTCCCCGTCAATGATGTAGTGCGCATCGCGACTCCTTTCACGGATAATGCCGTCTCGCCCGTCTTCCCTGCAAAGGCATAGTCCGCATGAACGCGTGGTTTTATCTGGCCGGCGCCATTCTGTTTGAGGTGGCCGGCACCACCTGTATGAAGCTCTCGCGCGGGTTCACCGAACTGGTGCCCAGCGTGATGATCTTTGTGTTTTATGCCTGCGCATTTGGCCTCAATACCGTGGCCACCAAGACCATCGAACTAAGCGTGGCCTATGCCATCTGGTCGGGGGTGGGTACGGCCCTGACCGCAGCCATCGGCATCCTGTATTTCAAGGAACCGGCCACGGCCATGAAGATGGCTTCGCTGGGGTTGATTGTGATCGGCGTGATCGGGCTGCATTCGGCGTCCATTGCCAAGTAGCGCATGGCGTAGCGCCATAACAGCTGTCCGGACTCTTGAGGGGTTGAAGGACTGGATTCCAGCTTTCGCTGGAATGACGGGAGTACTTTTCGGGCAGGCATGCCCCGGGCGCAGACCCTGATGCTTCTGCCCGCCGGACTAACCGCCATTCACGCCCGCCGGCAACCATTCGCGCCAGTCGCCCTCCAGTTCGTCGCAGCTTTCCCGCGCAGTTCCCCGTTTGCCCCCATGATGCGGTCATCAACAACCAGCGGGGAACCCCATGCTGCAAGTGCATGACCTTCAAAAGTCCTACGGCGGGCGCCATGTGGTACAGGGCGTCTCGTTTTCGGCCGCCGCCGGCCAGATCATCGGCCTGCTGGGGCCCAATGGCGCGGGCAAGACCACCACGGTGTCCATGATCTGCGGGCTGACCGGCATCGACGGGGGCCGCGTGGAACTGGGCGGTGCGCGCATCGATCGCGACGACAGCCCCGCCAAGCAGAAAATCGGGCTGGTGCCGCAGGATCTGGCGCTGTTCGAAGAATTGCCGGCGCAGGCCAACCTGGAAACGTTCGGTGCGCTGTACGGCCTCAGTGGCGCACTGCTGCGGGAGCGCTCACAGGCAGCGCTGGAGCTGGTAGGCCTGGCCGACCGCGCGCGCGACAAGCCCTCCACCTTTTCCGGCGGCATGAAGCGGCGCCTCAATATCGCCTGCGCGCTGGTGCACGACCCGGACATCCTGTTGCTTGACGAACCCACCGTGGGCATCGACCCGCAAAGCCGCAATGCCATCTTCGACAACCTCGAAACCCTCAAGTCGCGCGGCAAGACCATGGTTTACACCACTCACTACATGGAGGAAGCCGAGCGCCTCTGCGATCACATCGTCATCATGGATCACGGCAAGGTGATCGCCAATGACACACTGGCCGGTTTGTACCGCCAGTTGCCGGCCTCAGCCACACTGGAGATCGCGGTGGACGGGCCGGTTGATCTGGCGGCGTTGACGGGCGGGACAATCCGCCATGGTTGTGTCG
>CAYSKY010000447.1:0-3445 GCA_964431425.1 uncultured Burkholderiales bacterium | reverse complement strand
CCCGTACCGCGCTTGGCAACTGGGATGGTCTGTCGACCTTCGGTGCCGTCTTGCCGGCCGATATTCGTCGCTGGCTGCCGCTCGGCCGGGACCAGTATGTCGAGGCCCATACGCTGATGTCAGGCTACCTGCTGTCCTCCCAGGGTGACCGTGTGGCCATGGCCAATTCCGTGGAAGGCCGGGTACCTTTCCTGGACCACCGCCTGATCGAGTTTGCCAACCGGCTGCCGCCCCAGCTCAAGTTGCATGGGTTGACCGAGAAATATCTGCTCAAGAAATGCATGGCGGGAGAAATGCCGGACTCGATCCGGCGGCGTACCAAGCAACCCTATCGCGCCCCTGACAGCCAGAGCTTTTTCAACGGAGGTACTGCGGTCGGGTATGTCGCCGAGCTCCTGGGTGCGCGCGCCATTGCCGGTGCCGGCTATTTCGATCCGGCGGCCGTAGCCAAGCTGATGCGCAAGTGCGCCGCCGGTCGCGCGATCGGATTTGCCGACAACATGGCATTCATGGCCATACTGTCGACCATGCTTGTTCACCACCAGTTCATTCTTGGCGAGACGATCGACCCCGCCTCGTAACACTTTTCCCGACCGCTGCTAACGACACCTGCCTCCAAGATGCTCTTGCACCATTCCCTTGACCGTACCATTGACCGCCTGCCTGAAAAGACCGCTCTCGTGGCGGGCGACGAGCGTGTCACCTACCGCGAACTTGACCGGCGCATCAACGACCTCGCCTTGCTCCTGCAGTCGCGCAGCATCGTGCGCGGCGATCGTGTCGCCCTGTTCCTGGACAACGGTATCGACATGGTGGCTGGTGTTTTTGCAGCATTGCGCATTGGCGCGGTGTTCATGCCGGTGAACCCGCTCACCAAACAGGACAAGCTCTCCTTCGTGCTCAACAACGCCCGCGCCAGCGCGCTCCTGACTCAATCCTCACTGCAGTTTGCGTGGGGCCCGGCCCTGGCAGCCTGCCCGTCATTGCACACCTGCGTGGTCCGCTGCGACGACGGGACTCCGGCGTCGGCAGACCCGCGGCAGACCAGCTTCCCCGCGCCCTCACCGGAAGCCGACCCGCGCGCCTGGTGCCGCGACACCATCGACCAGGACCTCGCCAGCCTTATCTACACCTCAGGTTCCACTGGTGACCCCAAGGGCGTCATGCTTTCCCACCTGAACATGGTGACCGCGGCCACCTCGGTAAGCAGCTACTTGGGCATGCGCGAGGATGATGTGATCCTGTGTGCGCTGCCGCTGGCGTTTGACTACGGCCTGTACCAGGTGCTCATGGCCGCGAAAACCGGTGCCACCGTGGTGCTCGAGCAGTCCTTTGCCTTTCCCCTGAAGATCCTCGAATGCATGGCACGCGAGCGTGTGACCATCTTCCCCGGCGTACCAACAATGTTTTCGCTGCTCATGACGCTCAAGGGACTCGATCAATTCGACCTCTCGGCATTGCGCATGATCACCAACACGGCGGCGGCGCTGTCGGAACAGCACATCCAGCGCATTCGCAGCCTGTTTCCGCAGGCAACGCTGTTTTCCATGTACGGGCTGACCGAATGCAAACGGGTCACCTATCTGCCGCCAGATCAACTGGACACCCGCCCCGCCAGCGTCGGCAGGGGAATGCCCAACGAAGAAGTCTGGCTGGTGGACGACGAAGGCCGGCGCCTGCCAAACGGTAGTACAGGCGAGCTGGTGATCCGTGGCTCAAACGTGATGCGGGGCTACTGGGAGAACCCGCAGGAAACCGCGAAGCGGCTGCGACTCGCGCCTTCTCCCGGTCCCTACGCCGGCGAAATGCTGCTGTATTCGGGCGACCTGTTCCGTACCGACGCAGAAGGCTGGCTGTATTTTGTGGCCCGCCGCGATGACATCATCAAGAGCCGGGGCGAGAAGGTCAGCCCGCGTGAAGTGGAGAATGCCATCTACAGCCTGCCCGGCGTCGTCGAGGTTGCCGTGGTCGGCGTGCCGGACGAGGTTCTTGGCGAGGCGATCAAGGCATTTGTGGTTTGCACAACAGATGCCAACCTGAATGAGAAGCAGGTGATCCGGCATTGCCTGGCACGCCTCGAAAACTTCATGGCGCCGAAATATGTGGAGTTCGTGCCGGCGTTACCCAAGACAGATACCGGTAAAATTCGCAAAACAGGCCTTGCGTAACAACGGCTGTTGCGCGCCAGAAAAAACAGGGGATCTATGCAAGACAGTACCGATGTCAAAGCCAACGTCCGGCAGTTTCTGTTCGACAACTTCATCATGGGCGGCGATGTCACGATTGATGACGACACCTCATTCATGAAGCGGCACATCCTCGACTCGACGGGTTTCATCGAACTCATCACCTACATCGAGGAAACCTGGGGCGTGACGGTGGACGACGCTGAAATGCTCCCTGAAAATTTCGACAGCCTGCAAAACATTGCCGCCTATGTGGCGCGCAAGCTTGCAGGCTGACAGCGGCATTCCAGTCCAGGCGCGGTTGAGCCGGTTCATGAACGAGATCACACTGAACGATGGCATCCTGGCGCTCGATTGCGAGGCCGAGGCTGAACGGATCGCTGCCAGCTTGCGGGACATTGTCGGCACGCGACTGCGACGACGCGGATTGATCATTGCGCTATCCGGCGGGGTCGACAGCAGTGTTTGTGCCGCACTCGCGGTCCGGGCACTCGGCCCGGGCAAAGTCTACGGACTCATGCTGCCGGAACGGGACTCGTCACCGACCAGCGCTGCGAGGGCCCGCCTGGTGGCGGAGCAATTCGGCATCCGCTACAGCGTCGAGGACATTGCGCCGGCGCTGGAAGGGCTCGGCTGCTACCGCTGGCGGGACGACGCTATCCGCGCCCTCATCCCGACCTACACCGCAGAATGGAAATGCAAGATCGCCATCGCGGGTGGGCGCGACGGCACGTTCAATTATTTCAAGTTGATCGTCCAGTCGCCCGGCGGGGATCTGCGCGAGGAGCGACTGCCGTTGCGCGAATATCTGCAGATCGTCGCGGCGACCAGCTACAAGCAGCGGCTACGCAAGACTGTCGAGTATTTTCACGCCGACCGCCTCAACTATGCGGTCATCGGCACGCCCAACCGGCTGGAGTACGACCAGGGTTTCTTTGTCAAGAACGGCGATGGCGCGGCCGACGTCAAGCCCATTGCACACCTCTACAAGACACAGGTCTACGCGTTGGCGAGGCACCTGGGTATCCCCGCGGAAATTTGCGCGGCCGCCCCCACCACCGACACGTACAGCCTTGCCCAGGGACAGGACGAGTTTTACTTTGCCCTGCCCTACCAAAAGATGGATATCGCCCTGTGGGCGCACAATAACGGCGTTGCCGAGTCAGAGCTCTCGCGTTTTCTTGACATTCCGGTCGAGAGCGCCGCGTTCATCTATCGGGATATCGAGGCCAAGCGCCGCACCACCGCCGCCATGCCCT
>CAYSKY010000446.1:0-3449 GCA_964431425.1 uncultured Burkholderiales bacterium | reverse complement strand
GTCAAAAGTCCAGCATTGGCGCGCCTTGCAGGCCAAAAATGCCCGGGAAGCCGCGCCAATGCTTGTGTTTTGATGCAATGTCGTTGTCGATTTCGTCATGGCACGCGCTCAGCGAAGCTTCAACGTCGTCAGTCCAAACAACACCAGCAGCATCGTGATGATCCAAAACCTCACGACGACCTGGTTTTCCTTCCAACCTTTTAGTTCGTAGTGGTGGTGCAGCGGCGCCATGCGAAAGACGCGCTTGCCGGTCAGCTTGAAACTCGCAACCTGGATCATCACGGAGAGGGTCTCGACCACGAACACGCCACCCATGATGATCAGCACAATCTCCTGCCGACAGATCACCGCGACCAGCCCCAGGGCACCGCCAAGCGCCAGTGCGCCCACGTCGCCCATGAACACTTCGGCGGGGTAGGCGTTGAACCAGAGGAAGCCGAGGCCGGCACCACCGATGGCGCCGCAGAAGATGGCGAGCTCACCGGCACCGGCGATGTAGGGCACACCAAGATAGGTCGCAAAAACGCGGTTACCGGCGACATAGGCAAAGATGGACAGGGCGGAAGCCACCATCACCGTGGGCATGATGGCGAGCCCGTCAAGGCCGTCGGTGAGATTCACGGCATTGGAGAATCCGACCACCATGAACCAGCCGAGGATGATGAAGCCGAGCGTGCCGAGCGGAATCGCCACGGTCTTGAAAAACGGCACAATCAGATCGGTCTGCTGCGGCAGGTTGGCGCGGTAGGCAAGGTAGGACAGCGCGATTGCGGCGATCACGGTCTGCCAGAAGAACTTGGCCTTTGCCGAGAGCCCCTTCGAATTTTTATGCACCACCTTGCGGTAGTCATCAATCCAGCCGATCACGCCAAAGCCGATGGTGGTCACGAGGCATGCCCAGACATAGCGGTTCTCAAGATCCGCCCACAGCAGCGTGGTGATGGCCACGGCCGTGAGGATCAGCGCTCCGCCCATGGTGGGCGTGCCGGCCTTGACCAGATGGGTCTGCGGCCCGTCGCTGCGAACCGATTGGCCCACCTTGAGTTCCGTGAGCTTCCTGATCATTTTCGGGCCGATGAGAAATGAAATCATCAGCGCCGTCATGGCCGCCAGCACCGTACGCAACGTGATGTATGAAAACACGTTGAACACACGAAACTCTTTGGACAGGTATTGGAACAGCTCTAGCAGCATGGCTTGCGCCTTTCGGGGACCTGTTCCATGCAGCACACCGCGGCCGGCCGGGGCCGCCGCGGGAGCGCGCTGTTTACTGTGACTGTTGATGTGTAAGCGGAATGCATCTAGTGGTGTCCGTGGTAATCAGGAACGAGCGCGGCGACCACGCGTTCCATACGCATGAATCGCGAGCCCTTGACCAGCACCGCGGTGCCGGCCGCAAGCCGGGACTGCAATGCCGCAATCAGGTCCCCCGGGGTGTCGAAATGGCGGCCCGCTTCGCCAAAGGCCGATACGGTTTCGCGCGACAGTTCGCCGGTGGCCAAGAGTTCTTCAATGCCGCACTGGCGGGCGAAGGCGCCGACCTCGCGGTGCATGGCCGGTGCATCGGCGCCCAGCTCACCCATGTCACCCAGCACCAGGATGCGCGGCGCGGCGCGGCCGGCCAGTACGCGGATTGCCGCCTTCACCGAATCGGGATTGGCGTTGTAAGTGTCATCAATGATGGTGGCCGAATTGTGGCCGGTGAAGGTCCGCAGGCGGCCCGCCACGCCGGTGAATGCTGCCAGCGCGTCGCGGATGGTGGCCAGCGGTACGCCCAACGCGATGGCACCTGCAGCGGCGGCCAGCGCATTCGCCTGGTTATGCGCACCGGGAACCTGCAGCTTCACTTCCACCTGCGCCCCGCCGTAGGCAATCGACAGGCTCCCGGCGCTGAACACGCCGACCACGTCATCCTCAGGCGCGATGCCGAATTCCAGCGTGCGGTGATCGCAGGCGACCTCCTTCCAGTACGCGCCGAAGCGGTCGTGCATGTTGATGACAGCGATGCCGCCCTCTTTTAGGCCGCCATAGATTTCGCCCTTGGCCTGCGCAATCGCCTCGCGGCTGCCCAGTTCGCCGATGTGGGCGGTTCCGGCCATATTGACCAGCGCCACATCCGGTTCCACCAGCCGCGTGAGGTAGTCAATTTCGCCGAGGTGGTTCATGCCCATCTCGAACACCGCAAAGCGGTGCGCGGCCGACTGCTGCAGCATCATCTGCGGCACACCGATATCGTTGTTGAGGTTGCCCTCGGTGGCCAGCACCGCGCCGGCCGCCCCGGTATATGCGGACAAAATGCTGCGCAGCATTTCCTTGACCGTGGTCTTGCCATTGCTGCCGGTGAGCGCGAGCGTGGGCGCGGTAAACCGGCTGCGCCACAATTTGGCCAGGCGCCCGTAGCCGAAGCGGGTGTCATCGACCACCAGTTGGGGAATGGCGAGGCCGGCGATTTCAGTTGAAGTGAGTGCCGCCGCCGCGCCACGCGCAATGGCGGCCTCGGCGAATTTGTGACCGTCAAAGTTCTCGCCGCGAATGGCCACGAACAGGTCCCCCGGCGCGACCGCGCGCGAATCGGTGGAGACGCCGGTGATCTGAGCATCCGCACCGACCAGCTGGGCGCCGATGGCCGGTGCGATTTCGGCGAGGAGCAGCGAAAACCCGCTCATGCGCGCCCTCCCTGCCAGGCCTGCAATGCCTCACCGGCGACTTCCACATCGCTGAAATGCTGCTTGGTGGCGCCGATGATCTGGTAGTCCTCGTGGCCCTTGCCGGCAATGACCACGATGTCACCCGGCCGCGCCTCGTTCAATGCTTCATAGATGGCCTGTTGCCGGTCTGCGATCGCACGGTATGGTGTGCGGCCCATGCCGGCCTCGATGTCCCCGATGATTCGCAGCGGGTCTTCCGAACGCGGATTGTCGGAGGTGATGATGGACAAGTCCGCGTAGCGCGCAGAGATGGCCCCCATCTGCGGACGCTTGCCGCGGTCACGATCACCGCCACAGCCGAATACGGAAATAAGCCGTCCACCCTCCGGCACAATCGCGGAGATGGTCGACAACGCCTTCTCCAGCGCGTCAGGGGTGTGGGCATAGTCCACCACCACCAGCGGTTTGTGGTTGCTGTTGGTGCTGGTGCGCACGGTCTGCATGCGTCCCGGTACCGGCGGCAGATCGCCGACGATCCGTGCAGCATCGGCGAGCGGGATACCGCTGGCCAGCAGCGCGCCGATCACAGCCAGCAGGTTGGACACATTGAATGCGCCGAGGATGTCCGACTCCACGTGCGCTTTGCCGAACTCGCCGGAGACGTCAAACGACAAGCCGGATGGCAGTACTGAAACCTGCTTTGCGGACAGGTTGGCTACGCCGCCGTTTTGTCGCGCGCTGTAGCGGATCAGCCGGATGCCGGGCTGCTGCGCCACCCGCGAGGCCAGTTCGACCCCGAAC
>CAYSKY010000445.1:0-3451 GCA_964431425.1 uncultured Burkholderiales bacterium | reverse complement strand
CCCACAAACAGCAGCGCGTTACGCAGCGCCATGGAGATGCTGGTGCCCACCACCGACTGGATCAGCGTGGTATCGGTGGTCAGGCGCGACAGCACTTCGCCGCTTTGCGTGACTTCAAAAAACTGCGGGCTTTGCGTCACCACATGTGAATACACGGCGTTGCGGATGTCGGCCGTGACGCGTTCCCCCAGCCAGGACACGGCATAAAAGCGCGCTGCCGTGGCACCGGCCAGCACCGCCGCCACCCCGAACAGCGCCAGGAAATACAGGTCCACGTGCTCGATGCTTTTCGACCCGCCCCCGCCAAAGCCGAGGTCGATCATCTGCTTGAAGGCATACGGCATGGTCAGTGTGGCACCAGCCGCCACCAGTAGCGCGATGCCGGCGTAGAAAAACTGGCGTGAATAGGGTTTCAGGAACGGCAGCAGGCCCTTGAGAGTGGCGAGGCTGCTTTTTTTCGATGCGCCGGCGGCGTCGGATGGGGTGTTTTTATCGGCCATGCCGGGATTTTCCCTGTTTGCGATGTTGTTGGACAGGGACGAAACCCACCCATGACTACTTTACATGGTGCCCAAGGCATTCAATTCAAGCCGATATCGCAACGGTCAGGGCAGCGGCTGGTCGCGATCACTCAGTGGATAGGCGTCCGCCACATAGGCCGGCCCCTTCATGATGAGCACGATCACGCAGCCGATGAACACGGTGAACAGCAGCGTCAGGAATACAAACAGCACCCCCAGCGCGACAAAATCCATGCGTGTGAGCCAGGCCTCCAGTTCGTAAGAGGGCAACGCAGGCGGCCAAAGATGCACGACACTCCAGCCGGCAACAATGAGCGAAAGGCCGGTCAAGGTTGCCATCGGCAGGCGCTTGAGGATCTGCCACTCCAGCCCGGATGGGCTGCGGGGAAAGCCCGGTAATTTATTCAGGAGCATGGCGACCGCGCGATGGAAAAATCAGAACACCGGTGTGCCGGCCTTGAACCGGGCGGAGGTGATCAGCCCGGCCTCCACCTCGTAGATGGCGATCACGTCCACCCGGCCTTCACGGCCATCAAACATGCGCGTCACCACTTCGCGATCCACCACCACGTTCCCCACCGAGGTGCGGCTCAGCAATTTTCCGAACAGGTTGGGTTCGGTGAAGCGCAACACGTGGCGCGCGCGTATCTCGGCGTGGCCGCCGGCCATCTGTTTGTCGGGAAACTCGTAGAGCTTCGCTTCCGGATGCCAGCAGGTCATGAAACGCTCAATGTCCTTGCTGTTATAGGCATCCAGCTGCTCTCCCACAACATCTTCGGCTGATTTCATCGCATACCTTGGTTGAATCTGATCGGACACCGTGGAAGTTTACGCAATCGAGCACCACCGGGGTGGTTGATGATTCCATAACCCCGTGGGATGCCAAACTCAAGCACTGGCGCGGTGTTTCACGGCAAAATGCCTTGCGAGCCGCTCCCGTGCTGGGGTTTTCAGGCTGCGTGGCACGCAATATCGTGCGGCTTGATCGCACACAAACCGCCACAACGTACGCTCAACGGCTATGGCATATTGCCCGTCGCCCACCTTCCAATAATTTCAACGGAGCCGCTTTGCGCCCGACCCCGCTACGGCATCTCGCAATCGCTCTACTGCTTCCGCTCGCGGTTCAAGCTGCCGACCCGCCGGCCACCGACGCCGACAAGCCGGCGGTCACGGCACCTGCCAAGAAACCCGATACCAAACTCGACACCATCGAAGTCAAGACCTCGGTGGAGGACGACACCCGCCGCGACGACACCGCCACCAAGATCGTGGTCAATGCCGCCGAGATCAACAAGTTCGGCGACACCCAACTCGCCGATGTGTTGAAACGATTGCCCGGCGTAACGGTGATCGGCAGCAGCATCCGCATGCGCGGCCTCGGCAACGGCTACACGCAGATCCTCATCGACGGCGAGCGCGCCCCGCCCGGCTTCACCATCGACCAGCTCTCGCCCACCATGATCGAGCGCATCGAGGTCATTCGCGCTGCGACAGCCGAATTCAGTACCCAGTCCATCGCCGGCACGATCAACATCGTGCTGAAGAAAAAGGTCTCGCTGGCCCAGCGTGAGATTCGCGGCGTGT
This sequence comes from uncultured Burkholderiales bacterium, assembly GCA_964431425.1. Taxonomy (GTDB): domain Bacteria; phylum Pseudomonadota; class Gammaproteobacteria; order Burkholderiales; family Usitatibacteraceae; genus UKL13-2. The sequence continues at coordinate 1,343 of CAYSKY010000445.1, read as the reverse complement.
ATGCGCAGGGCAGCTTTTACAAATCCAAGAGCAGCAACATCGTCATGTCCGACAAGGATGGCGACCTGTCCTGGTCGGTCAATGGCTACGTTTACGACAACATCAACAATTACCCCTATCGCGGCAGCGAAACCGGCTTTGATGCAAACGGCGCGTTGAACCTGCTGCGCACCTCGTCCGGCCTTTCGCACGGCAATGGCCGGGGCGGCGGCGCCGGACCGCGTCTCAGCTGGGCGATGGCCAATGGCGATACGCTCACCTGGCAAAGCTTCGTCAACATCAACCGCGGCGACGGCCGCAACAGCTTTGCCTATGAGAACGCGCTGGGTCCGGCGCTGCCGTACCAGAACAGACAGACTCGCTACACCTACAAGAACGATTTCCTGCGCACCGACCTCAACTGGATCCACAAACTGACCGGCAATGCCAAGCTGGACTTCAAGCTGGGGGCCTACAACGGCAAGAACCGCAACGACAATTTCCTGCAGGGCTTCAACTTTGCCGGCCAGCAGAACCTCGAGCGCACGATCAACACGTCGTCAACCGATGATGGATTCACGTTTGCCGGCAAGTTTTCCACGCCCATCATCGAAGGCCATTCGCTGGTAACCGGATGGGACACCGGGCTGAACAAACGCAGCGAACATGCCGTGCAGCAGGACCGGCCTTTCCCGGGTGTGTTGCCGGCGGTAACGGCCTTCAATACAGACGAGGTCTTCAACGCCAGTGTGCTGAAACTCGCCGCGTTCGCGCAGGACGAGTGGAACATCACACCGCAGTGGTCGGTCTACCTGGGCTTGCGCTGGGAGGGGCTTACCACCACCAGCGAAGGGCAAAGCTACGCCACCGTGCACAACCGCTCCAGCGTCTGGAGCCCGTTGATGCAGACCCTGTACAAACTGGCGGACCGCAAGGGCGAGCAAGTGCGCCTCGCGTTAACCCGCACCTACAAGGCGCCCGGCACCGGGCAACTTGTACCGCGCTTGTTCACAGCGGTGGAGAACAAGCCCACGTCCCCCGATTCGCGCGGCAATCCGGACCTGCGCCCGGAACTCGCCACGGGTATCGACGTAGCCTACGAAAAGTTCTGGGAACAGGGGGCCTCAATGAGCCTCTCGGGCTCGGCGCGCCGCATCACCGATTACAACCGGCGCGGCCTGCTGCTGATCAACGGCCGCTGGGTGTCGCTGCCCATCAACGACGGCACGGCCGTCACCAAGAGCATCGAGTTCGATGCCAAGTTCCCGGTGCAGACCTTGTGGAAGGAGGCGCCGCCGGTCGATTTTCGTTTCAACATGAACCGCAACTGGTCGCACGTGGATTCCGTCCCCGGCCCCAACAAC
>CAYSKY010000444.1:0-3461 GCA_964431425.1 uncultured Burkholderiales bacterium | reverse complement strand
GAAACGGGCGCGACGGACCTGTCGTTGCCGTCACTGCGTGTGATCGCCGACCATATCCGCGCCTGTGCGTTCCTGGTGTGTGACGGCGTGATTCCGGAAAATGCGGGCCGCGGCTATGTGCTGCGCCGTATCGCCCGTCGCGCCATGCGGCACGGCTACAAGCTGGGACAGAAGAAGCCGTTTTTCTACAAACTGGTGGATGACCTCGCGAAAGTGATGGGTGACGCTTTCCCAGAGATTGCGCAATCCAAAGATCGCGTGATGGCGGTACTGAAGCAAGAAGAGGAACGCTTTGGCGAGACCCTGGAAAAGGGCATGGAAATTCTCGATGCCGCGTTGAAGTCCAGTCCACAGCGCCTCGATGGCGACACTGCCTTCAAGCTTTCCGACACCTATGGCTTTCCGATCGATCTCACCGCCGACATCGGCCGTGAGCGTGGCTTCCAGGTTGACATGGCCGGCTTCGACAAGGCCATGGCCGAGCAGCAGGAGCGCTCGCGCGCCGGTTCACGGTTCAAGGCCGATGCGGTGCTGGAGTACACGGGTGCCAAGACGCAGTTCCGCGGCTATGACACGATGTCTGAAGAAGGGCGTGTGGTCGCCCTGTACCGCGGCGGCTCGGCAGTGGATCGGCTGGGCGCCGGCGAAGAGGGCGTGGTGGTGCTCGACAAGACACCGTTCTACGCCGAATCCGGCGGCCAGGTGGGCGACGCGGGTGAGCTGAGCAAGGGCGGCACCTGCCTCACGCTGTTCCAGGTTGGTGACACCCAGAAGATTCAGGCGGACGTTTTCGGCCACTACGGCAAACTGACCACCGGGGAGCTGGCGGTGGGTGACACCGTGGCCGCCAATGTCGACATGCATCGTCGGCAGCGCACCATGCGCCATCATTCAGTGACCCACATCATGCACAAGGCCCTGCGAGAAGTGCTCGGCTTACACGTGCAGCAAAAGGGCTCGTTGGTGGATGCCGACAAGACACGCTTTGACTTTGCGCACAATGCGCCGATCTCTTCAGAAGACATCGCCCGGGTCGAAGCCATCGTCAATGCCGAGGTCCTGAAAAATGAGGCAACGCAGGCACGGGTGATGCCGATCGAGGAAGCGCAGAAATCCGGTGCGACCATGCTGTTCGGCGAAAAATACGGTGACGTCGTGCGCGTGCTGGATATCGGTTCGTCGCGTGAATTTTGCGGCGGCACGCATGTGGCGCGTACCGGCGATATCGGGCTGTTCAAGATCGTTTCCGAAGGTGGCGTCGCGGCCGGCGTACGCCGCGTGGAAGCAGTGGCGGGCTCGGTGGCGTTTGACTACGTGCAGAACCTTGAACAGCAACTGGTGCATTCCGCCGGCTTGCTGAAAGCGCAGCCGCAGGATGTGGCAAACAAGATCGAGCAGATGGTGGACCACGTCAAGTCGCTGGAAAAACAACTGGCCCAGCTGAAGTCAAAACTTGCGGCTTCGGCTGGCGATGAACTCGCCGATGCGGCAGCGGATGTGAAGGGGGTCAAGGTGTTGGCAGCCAAGCTGGATGGCGTGGACGCCAAGGCCCTGCGCGAGACCATGGACCAGCTCAAGAACAAGTTGAAATCAGCGGTAATCGTATTGGCTACCACGGATGGCGACAAGGTCAGCGTTGCGGCCGGTGTCACGGCAGATCTGGTCGGCAAATTCAAGGCCGGCGAGTTGGTCAATCACGTGGCCCAGCAGGTGGGCGGCAAAGGTGGCGGCAAGCCCGACATGGCCATGGCCGGGGGAACCGATGCCAAGGCACTGCCGGCGGCGCTGGCAAGTGTCGAAGACTGGGTCGCGCAGCGCGCGTAGCCATCCTTGTTTGAAACCTTCCGCTTCTGCCCCCGCTGTGCCCGGGAACTGACCGATCGCGAAATCGCCGATGACGGCGGCGCGCAGTTGCGCCGTGCCTGCGCTGACGACGCCTGCGGCTTTGTGCAGTGGCAGAACCCGACGCCGGCGGTGGGTGCGCTGGTGGAACACGAAGGCAGCATCGTGCTGGCGCGCGGCGCCGGTTGGCCCGAAGGGGCGTTCGCGCTGGTGACGGGGTATCTCGAAAGGAACGAGGACCCGAAGCTCGGCGTGGCGCGTGAAGTCAAGGAAGAAATGAATCTCGATGTGGTGGAAACCCACCTCATCGGCAATTACATCTTTGAGCGCAAGAACGAAGTCATGCTTTGCTACCACGTGGTGGCGACCGGCGAGATCCGGTTGAGCCCCGAACTGGTTGAGGTGAAGCGGTACCAGCCACACGAATTGCGCCCCTGGCCGCGCGCCACCGGATTTGCGGTCGCCGACTGGATGCGCGCACGTGGGCTGGAAGTACAGTTTATTGACCGCCCACCGATCCAGGTGACGCCGGGAACCAGGACGTAAGGGATTGAAATGAAATCCAAGATGGTGATGCCGGAAACGGTGGCGGCGCAGGCGATGGGCTGGGTGGATGAGACCACCAAGGCGATATCACCGGCCATCCATACGTCCACCACGTATGTGCGTGACGCCGACAATCAGTATCGAAGCGGTCGCGTCTATGCGCGAGACCACAACCCGTCGTTTGACCAGGTCGAGGCGGTGCTGTGCGAACTGGAAAAAGGCGCCAAGGCGGCGGTGTTTGCCTCGGGCATGGCGGCGGCCACTGCGGTGTTCATGGCCCTGAAGCCGGGCAACCATGTCATCGCGCCCAAGGTGATGTACTGGTCTTTGCGCAATTGGCTGGCCAATTTTGCGGTGCAGTGGGGCCTGCAGGTGGAGTTCATCGACATGTCGAACCCGGATGAACTGCGCCGTGCCGTACGTCTCGGAAAGACGCGGCTGGTCTGGGTGGAAACGCCGGCCAATCCCCTGTGGACGATTACCGATATCGCCGCCGCTGCCGAGATTGCACGGGCGGGCGGCGCCATGCTTGCTGTGGATTCCACCACCGCCTCGCCGGTGCTGACCAAGCCGCTGACGCTGGGCGCGGACATCGTCATGCATTCGGCTACCAAGTACCTTAATGGGCATTCGGATGTGATTGCCGGCGCGCTGGTGGCGCGCGAGGATTCGGATTACTGGCAGCGCATCAAATCGGTACGTGCGCAGATTGGCGGCACGCTGGGGCCGTTTGAGGCGTGGCTGTTGCAACGCGGCATGCGCACGCTTTACCTGCGCGTCAAGGCGGCCAGCCGCTCGGCGCAGGAAATTGCCGAGTACCTGCAAAGCCACGAACTGGTGGAGGAGGTGCTTTACCCCGGGCTGCCGGCGTTTGCCGGACATGAAATCGCGGCGCGGCAAATGCAGGGCGGATTTGGCGGCATGTTGTCGGTGCGGGTCAAAGGCGGTGAGGCCGCGGCCATTGCCACGGCAGCGCATGTGGATATCTGGAAGCGTGCCACGTCGCTGGGCGGCGTGGAAAGTCTCATCGAACACCGCGCCAGCGTGGAGGGTGCCAATTCACCGGTTCCCAC
>CAYSKY010000443.1:0-3469 GCA_964431425.1 uncultured Burkholderiales bacterium | reverse complement strand
GATCGCGGTGCAGGCATCGCTGACCGGCCATCTGGTACTGGCCACGCTGCACACCAATTCCGCGGCCGGTGCCGTCACCCGCCTGGTGGACATGGGCGTGGAACCGTACCTGCTGGCCTCGACCCTGTCCGGCGTGCTGGCTCAGCGGCTGGTGCGCAAGCTCGTGCCCGGCAAAACCGATGAATTCAAGGGACGTACCGGCATCTATGAATTGCTGACGGTGAATGAAGGCCTGCGCAAACTGATCCACGACGGCGCCTCGGAGCGCGACATCGCCGAAGCGGCGGTTGCGAATGGCATGGTGAGCCTGCGCGATGACGGCAGGCGCTGGGTGGATGCGGGCGTGACCTCTCATGAGGAAGTGCTGCGGGTGACGCGGGATTGATTGGGTTCCCCCCTTTCCTAAAGGGGGGCGGAGGGGGGATTTTCGACGCTCGTATTTCGGAAGCGCCTAAGCATGGCGACCCAAAATCCCCCTCAGTCCCCCTTTAGGAAAGGGGGAAGTGCAATTGCATAGGAAAGTGACCGATTGTTGCGCGCAGCCATTGCGCCCCAATCACTAAACAAATGCCCGGCTACCAATACACCGCTTACGACATCGACGGACGCGAACAGCGCGGCGTGCTGGAATCCGACAGCCCGCGGCTGGCGCGCGCGCAACTGCGCGAGCAGGGCTTGTTCCCGCTGGATGTCACACTCATCGAGGCCGCCAACGATCCGAACGCCGGTGCGAGCCTGTTTGGCCGCGGCCGCATGCGGCTGGGCACGGAGGAACTGGCGCGCATCACGCGACAGCTTTCCACGCTGCTGGGCGCGGGCCTCACCATCGAGCAGACCCTCAACGCACTCATCGAGCAGGCGGAGACCGAAAAGGAGCGGCAGTTGCTGGCGCGCCTTCGCGGTGCGGTGCTGGAAGGCCAGTCGCTGGGCGCGGCGCTGTCTGCCTACCCGGAAACCTTTTCCGACCTCTACCGCACGCTGATCACCGCCGGCGAAGCCTCGGGCAAATTGCCGGACGTGCTCTCGCGCCTGGCTGACCACGTGGAAGAGCAGCAGGCGGTGCAGCAGAAGTTCATGATCGCCATGATCTATCCGGTGATCGTGATGGTGGTGTGCGTGCTGGTGGTGACGGGGCTGATGACCTACGTGGTGCCGCAGGTGGTGGGCGTGTTCGAGTCCACCAAGCAGACCCTGCCACTCGTCACCCGCATCATGCTGGGCGTTTCCAAATTCCTGCAGGCGACCTGGGTGTTGTGGCTGCTGGCGGCTATCGGCGGCGCCATCGCCGCACGCCTCGCGTTGCGGCGGGAGGCCGTGCGGTTCCGGTGGCACGCGCGCCTGCTGCGCCTGCCGGTGGTGGGCCGCCTGTTGCGCGCGCAGCAGTCTTCGCAGCTTGCCGCCACGCTGTCCATTCTGGTGGGTAGCGGCGTGCCGGTGCTCAATGCCCTGAATGCCGGCGTGGGCGTGGTCAGCAACCTGCCCATGCGCGCCGCGGTGGAGCGTGCCGCCAATGCCGTGCGCGAAGGCGCCGGTTTGTCGCAGTCGCTGGCACAGGGGCGCCAGTTTCCACCGGTACTGATCCACCTGATCGCCTCGGGCGAAGCATCCGGACGGTTACCGCAGACGCTGGCGGCCGCCGCGCACCAACAACGGCGGGATGTGGAGAATCGCACGGCCGCACTGGCGGCAGTCATCGAGCCGGCCATGATGCTGTTCATGGGCGCCATCGTGCTCACCATCGTGCTGGCCGTACTGCTGCCGATTTTCGAGTTGAACCAGTTGGTGAAGTAGCCATCCACTCATTCATCGATTCGCAATGAACCTGAACTAGCACCCATGAAAAAGCCAAACGGATTCACCCTTATTGAAGTCATGGTCGTTGTCGTCATCCTTGGCATCCTGGCCGCGGTGGTGGTGCCGCGGCTGATGGATCGACCGGACATGGCGAAGGTTTCGGCTGCCAAGTCAGACATCGCCGTCATCGTGCAGCAGCTGAAACTGTACCGTCTCGATAACGGCTTCTACCCGTCGACCGATCAGGGATTGCAGGCGCTGACCGCGAAGCCGACGACTCCACCGCTGCCAATGAATTGGAAGCAGGGTGGTTACATTGAACGCCTACCCAATGATCCTTGGAAGAATCCCTACCAGTACCTCAACCCCGGGTTGCGCGGCGAGATCGATGTCTTCAGCCTCGGTGCCGACGGTCAGCCGGGCGGCGAAGGGGCCAACGCCGACATCGGTTCCTGGGTGCTGAAATCCCGGCCCGCATGCGCATGGAAAAGTCCAGCACCGGCGCGCCTTCCAGGCCATTTTGCCTTGGGAAGCCGCGCCAGTGCTTGTGTTTAGCCTGTGGGGAACTTCTAGAAACCGTAGCGAGCGGCCAAAATTCGTGGCGAGGAGCGGACGCGTACGAGAGTACGCAGACGAATTTGCCAAACCCGGGAGGCACGAAGATTGCGCCGCGCAGTAGGTTTATAGAAGTTCCCCGTGGGTTCACGCTGCTGGAAATCTTGATCGTCGTGGTGATCATCGGCATCAGCGCGGCCGTAGCTGTGGCCAATCTGTTCCCAAGCGACGAGGAAAAACTGCAGCAGGAAGGCGAACGCGTGCTCTCGCTGCTGCAGCGCGCGCGCGACGAGGCGGTGTTCGGCGGGCGCATCATCGGCGTGGTGGTGGCCACCGACCGCATCGAATTTTTGGAGCGCGATATTACCGACCCCACGCGCTGGCAGTCCAGCCGCCTCGAACATCTGCACGCACGTCCACTGCCCGAGACCCTGCGCGCGCAACTGCGCATCGGCAGCCAGACCAGCGTGCACGAGCGCGCCACCACAGCCGAGAACGCGCAGATCATCTTCCTGCCCGTGGGTGTTGCTGCCCCCTTTGAGGTCACGCTGCGCGCCGGCGCGGGCGTGCGCCGCATCACGGGCGACGCCATCGGCAACATGGTGCTGGCGCGGGAGCCGTCATGAACCCGCAACGACGGCACGGCTTCACGCTGATTGAAATCATGGTGGCGCTGATCATCCTCAGCGTGGCACTGGCCGCCGCCGTGCGCGCCGCAAGCGTGGCCACCGATGGCGCGCAGGAATCGCGCCAGCGCACGCTCGCCACCTGGGCGGCGCAAAACCGTATCGCCGAGATGACGGCACTGAATGCCATCCCCGCCGTGGGCGAACTCACCGGCAAGACTGCCATGGGTGGCACCGAATTCGATTGGAAGCAGAAAACCTCCGACACGCCCAACGCTGCCTTTCGCAAGGTGGAACTGCGCCTCAGCCAGCCGGGCAGCCCGGACACGCTGATCAGCATGACGGCGTATCTGGTGCGTCCGCCGGGGAGCTGAAGCATGCGCGCGCTACGATTTTCCCTCCAACGCCAGCAAGCCTTCACGCTGATCGAACTGCTGATTGCGCTGGCCATTTTCGCGATCATGGCGGTGATGTCGTACCGCACGCTCGACACC
>CAYSKY010000442.1:1052-3472 GCA_964431425.1 uncultured Burkholderiales bacterium | reverse complement strand
CCCTGGAGCAGGGCATGAAGGTGTTCGAGGAAGTTGCCTCGCGTTCCTCGTCGGAGATTGCCGGCAGCGAAGCGTTCCGCCTGTACGACACCTACGGGTTCCCGGTTGACCAGACCGCGGACATTGCACGCGAACGCGGCCTGTCGGTTGACATGCCGGGCTTCAACAAGGCCATGAACGAACAACGCGAACGCGCGCGTTCCGCCAGCAGCTTCGAGTCGAAGGGACAGTTGCCCGCCGAATTGGCCAGTTCGCTCCAAGCCACCCGCTTCTCCGGATATGCCACGTGTGCCGAAGCCGATGAGCGCGTGCTTGCGATTGTGCGCGGCGGCAAGAAGTTGGATGAACTGAACACCGGCGAGGAAGCCATCATCCTGCTCGACCGCACGCCGTTCTATGCCGAGTCGGGCGGACAGGTTGGAGACTGCGGGGAACTGCGCACTCCGAATGGAACGTTCCAGGTCACGGACACGATCAAGCTGGGTGGCGCCTTTCATGGCCATGTCGGACGCTGGCAGGGGCAGGCGGCACTCACGCCCGGCACGATGGTCGAAGCCATCGTCGACCAGGATCGGCGCAGGTCCATCGTCCTCAATCATTCCGCCACCCATCTGCTGCATGCAGCCCTGCGCAGGGTGCTTGGCGAACATGTAACGCAGAAGGGATCGCTGGTGGCTCCGGATCGGCTGCGCTTCGACTTTGCGCATTTCCAGCCGGTCTCGCCCGCCGAACTGCGCCGGATCGAAGACCTGGTGAATGCGCAGATCCGTGGCAACCATGAAGCGGAAGTGCACAACATGGGTTATGACGACGCCATCAACATGGGTGCCATGGCCTTGTTTGGCGAGAAATACGGTGATCATGTCCGGGTGCTCAGGATGGGCGAATTTTCCACCGAGCTGTGCGGAGGCACGCATGTGACGCGTACCGGCGACATCGGCCTTTTCAAGCTGCTGGGCGAAGGCGGTGTTGCCTCAGGCATCCGTCGCATCGAGGCAATCACGGGTGCGGCTGCCACCACCCATGTGGTCGACGAGGAGCGCCGGCTGGGTGAGCTCGCGCAATTGCTCTCGAGCTCTCCTCTGGATGCGGTGGAGAAGCTGCGTCAGTTGCTGGACAAGCAGAAGAAGCTTGAGCGCGAGCTGGAATCGTTCAAGGCCAAGGCAGCCAGTGCAGCGAGTGCCGATCTTGAAGGCCAGGCCGTCGAGGTTGGCGGCATCCGCGTGCTCGCCGCACGCTTGGACGGGCTGGATGCCAAATCCCTGCGCGACAGCGTGGATCAATTGAAAGTGAAACTGGGCGATTGCGTGGTGCTGCTCGCCTCCGGTGCGGACGGGCGCATCGCGCTGGTTGGCGGCGTCGGCGGCAAGGCGTTGGGTCGCATCAAGGCGGGTGACGTGGTTGCCCATGTGGCTGCTGCCATTGGCGGCAAGGGCGGAGGTCGACCGGACATGGCCCAGGGCGGCGGAACCGATTCACCGGCAGTAGCCAGCGTACTTTCGTCGTTGCCGCAGTGGATTGGAAAAACGCTGGCGTAAGGCGCAACCGGCGGCATTTGGCGCTTTCGTTTGCGTCCGGCCAAGTGCTTCGCTTAGTATGCTTTGGTCGCTTTGGCGGTCACTTTCCGAATGCGGAAGGCGACCTCAACGGGGCAAAAAGCTGCGAGGGGGCGGGCTGCGAAACCAGCTAGGGAGGTTGGTTTCGGTCCCGGGATCCAATGAAGGCGTGTGCCGGGAGCGGTACGTGCCAGCAACGGACCGGATCGACAAACGGGTTCCAAGGAGCAGACAACATGTTGATTTTGACCCGCCGTGTCGGGGAAACCCTGATGATAGGCGACGAAGTGACGGTCACCGTTCTGGGCGTGAAGGGCAATCAGGTTCGCATCGGAATCAATGCCCCGAAAGACGTCTCGGTACATCGAGAAGAAATCTATCAACGCATCAAGCGCGAGCAGGGCCCAGGGTCCGAGGACGCGGGCGGCGCCGCGGATTCCTGAGCTTTACCCGGCGTTGCGCGCCGAGTATCCTTCGCGTCCCGCCGAATCAGGCGAACCCGCGAACCTCCAGTTTGCGGAGCAAGAATCCGGAGAGATGGCCGAGTGGTCGAAGGCGCTCCCCTGCTAAGGGAGTATAGGGTCAAAAGCCTTATCGAGGGTTCGAATCCCTCTCACTCCGCCAGTTGTACGACGGCCCCTTGCGGGCCGTTTGTCTTTCGGCGATGAAGAAAAAGTTTTCGCCGAAGTATTGACGAGTTAGTCGGAGCTCTCCATAATTCCGCTTCTTGCTTGCGCCCGTAGCTCAGTTGGATAGAGTACCAGGCTACGAACTTGGTGGTCGGGAGTTCGAATCTCTCCGGGCGCGCCATATTAGTTAGACGTATAGAGATTTTCTAAATTAGATGATGAGAAGGCGTTTCGT
>CAYSKY010000442.1:0-1042 GCA_964431425.1 uncultured Burkholderiales bacterium | reverse complement strand
TGGGAGCAGGATGTCGGGGGTTCGAATCCCTCTACCCCGACCAACCGGTCCCAGGTTTCGGCGCCTGTAGCTCAACCGGATAGAGCACCGGCCTTCTAAGCCGGCGGTTGCAGGTTCGAGTCCTGTCGGGCGCGCCAATGCAGCAACGAACGGAATATGGTGGGCGTAGCTCAGTCGGTAGAGCTCTGGATTGTGATTCCAGCGGTCGTGGGTTCGAGCCCCATCGTCCACCCCAGTTCCGTACCTCTAGTGAAGTTGATTGTCGGGAATAGTACGCCGTTTGCAAGGCGGCTTGGGTTAGATGTTCTCAAACAGGATGGATTTTGCCGCAGCTTGTCGCAAGGAAATTTTTTTTAAGTTCCAATAGCTAAATAACACAATTCGTTGTTAATACAGATATTTCGGGCCGTTAGCTCAATTGGTAGAGCAGCTGACTCTTAATCAGTAGGTTCCAGGTTCGAGTCCCGGACGGCCCACCAGTTCCGAAAGATCATCTGTAAGGGTGTGGATATTGCGAATGTGGCGGAATTGGTAGACGCGCTGGATTTAGGTTCCAGTGGGGTAACCCGTGAGAGTTCGAGTCTCTCCTTTCGCACCATAATGTAATCAAAATGTAATCAATGAGAATAGGAGTAGCCACCTCCATGGCCGCACGATTAGAAACAACCAGTCCACTGGGACGTAAATTATTTATTGAAGTTCCCGCTGATAAAATTATGGCTGAGGAACAAAAGCAAATTGAAAAATTAATGCGAACCGCCAAAATTCATGGCTTTCGTCAAGGGAAAATTCCCAAAAAAGTGATTCAAGAACGTTATGGGGATGGTGTTTATGCCCAGGTTATTAACGAAGCCATCGATGAAAGCTTAAAAGCGGCATTTGCCGAACATAATCTCCAACCAGCGGGCGCCCCTCGAATTGAAAATCTCCAAATGGCGAAGCAAGAACCTATCCGCTATGAAGTCCTTTTTGATATCTATCCTGAGGTTACAGTCAGTGATCTTGGGAAAATTTCTGTTGAACGAAGAACTGTCGTTATTTC
>CAYSKY010000441.1:0-3474 GCA_964431425.1 uncultured Burkholderiales bacterium | reverse complement strand
AAAGCCCGGCTATGCCGCAGTCACGCTGTCGCTGAAGAAGACCGGCATCGCCCCCGGTGATGCCACCGACGCGCAGCTCGATGCGGTAGCCGACCTCGCCGATCGCTTCAGCTATGGCGAAATCCGCGTCTCACATGAGCAGAACCTGATCCTGGCCGACGTCAAACTCTCGGACCTCTACACGGTCTGGGAGGAAGCCAAGCGCATCGGCTTTGCCACCCCCAACATCGGCCTGCTGACCGACATCATCGCCTGTCCGGGCGGCGATTTCTGCTCGCTGGCCAACGCCAAGTCGATCCCCATCGCCGAGGCCATCCAGCGTCGCTTTGACGACCTGGATTACTTGTTCGACATCGGCGACCTGGCCATCAACATTTCGGGTTGCATGAATGCCTGCGGCCATCACCACGTCGGCCACATCGGCATCCTGGGGGTGGACAAGCATGGCGCAGAGTTCTACCAGGTCACCATCGGCGGCTCGCAGGGGCTGGACGCGGCACTGGGCAAGGTCATCGGCCCCTCGTTCGCGCAGGACGAAATGGCTGATGTGGTCGAAAAAATCATCACCACCTACGTGAAGCTGCGTCACGAGGACGAATTGTTTCTGGATACCGCCAAACGCGTGGGCATTGAGCCCTTCAAGGCGGCCGTGTACGAAGGCCGCACACGCCACACCGCCACGGAGACCGAGAATGTCTGACATCCGCTACGTGATTCGCGACCGCGCCGTGGTGGCCGACGACTGGCAACTGCTGCCGGCCACGGCAGACGGCGCCGCCGCCCACCTGCCCGACGGCAAACTGGTCGTGCCGCTAAACGTCTGGCTGGCACAGGCCGATGCCATCGCCGAGCGCAACCAGCCCTTCGGCGTGTGGCTCGACAGCAACCAGGACCCGGCCGACATCGCCGATGCCGTGGATGCGTTTGCCGTGATCGCCGTGAACTTCCCGAAGTTTGCCGACGGCCGCGGTTATTCCATCGCCGCCCTGCTGCGCACCCGCTACGGCTATACCGGCGAGCTGCGCGCGATCGGCGATGTGCTGCGCGACCAGTTGTTTTATATGCAGCGCGTCGGCTTCAACGCCTTCGCGGTGCGCGCCGACAAGGACATCCACGATGCCCTGAACGCCCTCAGCGATTTCTCCGAGGTATACCAGGGTTCGACAGACCAGCCGCTGCCGCTGTTCAAGCGCCGCCTGCAAAAACGCGTTCCGGAGGCTGCGTAATGACGCCCGACCTTCCCCTGGACACCAAAGTTTCCGCCTTGCGGGAACTGCTGGGCCGCATCGAGCGCGAGTTTGCGCCGGCAGCATTCGCCAACAGTTTCGGTGCGGAGGACATGGTGCTCACGCATCTCATCGCCACCGAGTTCAAGGGCATCGAGATCTTTACGCTGGATACGCTGCGCCTGCCCAAGGAAACCCATGCGCTCATGGACCAGGCCCGCAAGAAGTACGGCTTCCGACTGCGCACGATGACACCGCTGTTTGAAGTGGTCGAGGATTTCGAAGCGCGCCACGGCAAGTTCTCGATGTACGACAGCCTGGAGAACCGCAAGTCCTGCTGCTACATCCGCAAGGTCGAACCGCTCAATCGCGCGCTGGCACTGAAAAAGGCCTGGCTCACCGGCCTGCGCCGCGAACAGGCACCCTCGCGCCAGGACCTGACGGAATCCGAGTTCGACGCCGCCCACAAGATGACCAAGTTCAATCCGCTCATCGACTGGACGGAAGATGACGTGTGGACCTATCTGCATGCCAACGATGTACCGGTGAATGCGCTGCATGCCAAGGGCTACCCCAGCATCGGCTGCGAGCCCTGCACGCGTGCGGTCAAGCCCGGCGAAGACCCGCGCGCCGGACGCTGGTGGTGGGAACAGGCTGCGGGGCAGCAGGAGTGCGGTCTGCACGTCAAGACTGTGGACATCAGCGGTTTGAGGAAAGAGCAATCCGGAGCAGCAGCATGAACGCCGTACTGAAAACCGCTTATGACACTTTCGGCAGCGCGCCGAACAATTTCCCGGTGAACGACCACCTCGACTGGCTGGAATCAGAAGCCATCCACATCATGCGTGAAGTGGTGGCCGAGACGAAGAACCCGGCGCTGCTGTTTTCCGGCGGCAAGGATTCCATCGTCATGCTGCGCCTGGCTGAGAAGGCCTTCCGCCCGGATCGTTTCCCTTTCCCGCTGTTGCACATCGACACCGAGCACAACTTCCCGGAAGTGATTGCGTTCCGCGACCGCCGTGCGGCCGAGCTGGGTGAGAAGCTGATCGTGCGTTCGGTGCAGGCGTCCATCGACAGCGGCCGCGTGGTACTGCGCCGCCCCGATGAAAGCCGCAACGTGCATCAGACCGTCACCTTGCTCGATGCAATCAAGGAATTCGAGTTCGACGCGCTGTTCGGCGGCGCACGCCGCGACGAGGAAAAGGCCCGCGCCAAGGAGCGCATCCTGTCGCACCGTGACGAATTCGGCCAGTGGGACCCGAAAAACCAGCGCCCGGAACTCTGGGACCTGTACAACGCCCGCATCCACCCCGGCGAGCATTTCCGCGCCTTCCCGATTTCCAACTGGACCGAACTGGACGTGTGGCAGTACATCGCCCGCGAAAAGCTGGCCGTGCCGAGCATTTACTACGCCCATGAGCGCAACGTGATCGAACGCCGCGGCCTGCTGGTGCCGATCACCGAACTGACCCCGCCGCGCCCGGGGGAGTCCGTGGTGAAACGCAGCGTGCGCTTTCGCACCGTGGGTGACATCACCTGCACCTGCCCGGTGGCGTCCGACGCGGACACGATCGAAGGCATCCTGGCTGAGACACTGGTGACGCGCATCACCGAGCGTGGCGCGACGCGCATGGATGACCAGACCTCGGATGCTTCGATGGAATTGAGAAAGAAGGAGGGGTATTTCTAAAGTTTAGTCGACCTCGTGTAGACGGGGCCCTCTGGCACAAGCAGCACGTTTTTTCTTGTCGTCCCCGCGCAGGGTGAGGGCGGGGTTTCGCATTGCACGGCAATGCGCCAACCGAACGCCAACGCCATGCAGGGCGGTTGGCGGGGACCTCTGAAATAAGTATTTCCCGGCATCAAGGACATCTGAGATCCCCGCCTTCGCGGGGATGACAAGAAAAAGCGGTGGTTGCAGGTGTCCCCTGTTACGCCGAGATGCCAGTAATGAGAAACCCCACAAGACCATGACCCAAACCGTAGACACCCTCCGCTTCACCACCGCCGGCTCCGTCGATGACGGCAAGAGCACGCTGATCGGTCGCCTGCTGTTCGACACCAAGTCGATTCTCGAAGACCAGCTCTCGTCTATCCAGAACACCACCACGAAACGCGGTGGCAGCCGTGTCGATTTGTCATTGCTCACCGACGGCCTCACTGCAGAGCGCGAGCAGTGCATCACGATTGATGTGGCCTACCGCTACTTCACGACCGCGAAGCGCCGCTTCATCATCGCCGACACCCC
>CAYSKY010000440.1:0-3478 GCA_964431425.1 uncultured Burkholderiales bacterium | reverse complement strand
CTTTACATCCACCAGCATCCAGCGCGGTGTCTCCCGTGTGGCCTTGGGGTCGAAGTATTTACTCTTCTTGTCGAATTGCGTTTCGTCGGGATACGCGCCGGTTGATACGCGCGCGAGTCCTGCAATGCCCGGTTCCGGGCAGGACGAGTGGTAGAACAGGACTTCGTCGCCGACCTTCATCTGGTCGCGCATGTAGTTGCGCGCGAGGTAGTTGCGCACACCGAACCAGGGCACCGATTTTTCCCGGACGAGATCGTCGATGGAAAACTCGGCCGGCTCCGACTTCATCAACCAAGCTGCCATATCGCGGGCTCAAGGCGGTGGAAAAAGAACGGCATGCTGCATTTGAGTGTTCGCTCAGGCCCGCACACTTGAACCAGGGGTTCAAGGCGGTCGCTCTCAGCCTGCCTTCAGGTACATCCGCGTGGGACGCGCACACCGGCAAAGCGTTCAAACAACCTCGACGTAAAGTCTATCGGTTCAAAGGATCTAAGACCTGAGCGAACGCTCAAACACATCATGCCACCACTGCATGATAGCGCGAACCGTGACCGGCAAAAGCCGGAATAGCGCTAGAAAAGCTTTTCCTGGTCCGCGACGGCTTTTTCGAGGATGCCCTCGAAGGCGTCGAGTTTGCGGCGCACCAGCTCGCTGTCGGCGTCGGCGCCGGACGATTTGGCGGCCTTGCCGGTTGCGGGCGCACCGGACTGCAGCTGAAGGTATTCATGCGCGATGTTGAGCGCCGCCATGATGGCAATGCGTTCGTTGCCGACCACCTTGCCGGTGTCGCGGATCTCGCGCATCTTCTTGTTGAGAAAATCAACCGAAGCGATCAACTGCCGCTCTTCGCCGCCGGGGGCGGCCACGCGAAACTCTCGGCCCATCACGTTGATGGTCACGCCTTTCACGTCCTTGGATTCCTTGGCCTCGCTCACGTGCGCTCGCTTTCGCTTTCGGGCATGTGTCCCAGCAGGGCTTCGATGCGGGTCTTCGCCTGGTCGAGTTTTTCGTTCAGGCGCTTCACCTCATCGGACTTGGCGGCGACGGATTGGCGCAATTCATTGTTTTCCGTTCGCAGGCGCTGAAACAGCGTCACGAAATGATTGAGCTTGTCCTCGAAGCGCTGGAGGTCGTGTTCCATCTTCGGGAATTTATCGAAAAAACCCAGTCGAGTCAACGGTTAAGGCGCGAATTTGAAAGTTTTCTCGAAATTGACGTTGACGCGAAACTTGTCCATCCCGCGATAGGCTCCTATAGTGAAAAAACAACAAGCAATTCCATAACATGCCCCCCGCCCTCGATACTCGGAACCCGGCCATTTCTGGCGCACTATTGCGGCTGCTCGCCGACAACGTGCCTGCGCTGATCTCCTATTACTCGGTGGACGGCCTGCGCTGCGAATTCGCCAACAACGCCTACGCCCGCACTTACAGCAGCGACACCAGTTCGATCATCGGCCGATCGGTGGTGGACATCATCGGCGAGCCCGCCTTCGCGGTCATCAAGCCGTACATCGAAGACGTCATGCGCGGCAAAAGCGCCAGCTACGAGCGGCCGCTGACCTTCCCCAATGGCCAGCCGGGCGTCATCGAGGTCACGCTGGTGCCGCACTTTGGGGCCGACGGCAATGTATTGGGTGCGTTCGTGCTGATCAATGACATCAGCCGGCACCGCGCCTCCGAACAGGCCCTGCGCGACAGCGAGGAGCGCCTGCGCAAGTTTTCCGATGCCACCAGCGAAGGCATCGTGTTCATCGACAATGGCGTGGTGGTGGACTGCAACGAGGCCGCCGCGCGCATGGTGCGACTGTCCACGTCGGAACTCATCGGCCGGCCCAATGCCGAGTTCATTGCTCCGGAATCCGTCGAAATGGTGGTCAACAACATCCGCTCCCGGTTTGAGCGGCCGTATGAAGTAACGCTGCTGCGGGCGGACGGCTCGCGTTTTGCCGCGGAACTGGTGGGCAAGGACATCGTCAGCAGCGGCAAGACGCTGCGCATGACAGCCATCCGCGACATCAGCGACCGCAAGCAGGCGGAAGCACGCATCCAGTTCCTGGCACATCACGACACGCTCACCCACCTGCCCAACCGCGCGCTGCTGATGGACCGCCTGCAGGTGATCCTGTCGGGCGCGCGGCGCCAAGGCACCCAGGTCGGTGTGCTGTTCATCGACCTCGACAACTTCAAGACCATCAACGATTCGCTCGGCCACTACGCGGGCGACGAACTGCTCAAGCGGGTGGCGAGCCGCCTGCAGTCCTGCCTGCGCGGCGCGGACCTGGTCGGCCGGCTCGGTGGGGACGAGTTTGTGGTGATCATCACCGACCTGAACCGCGCAGAGGACATTGCGCCGCTGGCCGAAAAAATCGCGGAAGCCATCAGCGAGCCATTCTCGCTGGAGGAGCAGGTGCTGTCGGTCTCGGGTTCCATAGGTATCAGCGTTTTTCCCAAGGACGGCGAGAGCCCCGAAACACTGATTCGCAACGCCGATGCCGCCATGTATCTGGCGAAGGAGCGGGGGCGCAGCAACTTCCAGTTCTTCATGCCCAGCCTCAACAAATCCGCCTTCCAGGCGCTGGCGATGGAGTCGGGCATTCGCAAGGCCATTCGGCAGCTGGAGTTCCTGCTCCACTATCAGCCCGAGGTTGAAACTGTGACCGGCGCGGTGAACTCGGTGGAGGCACTGATCCGCTGGAAGCATCCCGACCTCGGCCTGCTGGGACCGGACCAGTTCATCTCCGTGGCGGAGCATCGCGGCCTGATCGTGCCGATCGGCCGCTGGGTAATCAACGAGGCCATCCGCCAGGCGCGCGCCTGGGCGGACCAGGGCGTGAGGATACCGATCGCGGTCAATCTCTCCGCCATCCAGTTCAAGCAAAAGGATCTGGTGGAGGACATCGCCTTGCGCCTCAAGGAACACGGTGTTTCCGGCGACATGCTGGAGCTGGAGCTGACCGAAAGCCTTTTCATGGAGGATGTGAACGCCATGAGCAAGACGCTGGGCCGCCTGAAGGACCTGGGCGTGTCGCTGGCCGTGGACGACTTCGGCACCGGCTACTCTTCGCTTTCCTATCTCAAGCGCTACCCGATCGACAAGATCAAGATCGACCGCTCGTTCGTTCGCGACGTCCCGGCAGATGCGGACGATGTGGCGATTGCGCTGGCGATCATCAGCCTCGCGGCCAGCCTCGGTATCGACGTGGTGGCCGAAGGGGTGGAGACCGAAGCGCAACGCGCGTTCCTCGAGCAGCACCGCTGTGCCAACATTCAAGGCTACCTGGTGGCGCGCCCCATGCCCCCGGATGAAATGCTGGAATGGCTGAAGCGTCGGGCCTGACGCCAACTTCACCCACCGTGGCGCGCGATTGCCGCCCGCCCTCCGCAGTTTTTTCCATGACGGTAGAAAACATGAAAACCTGTTCGTACCTGTTTGCGGCCGTGGCCGCCATGTCCCTGCTGGCGGCCTGTTCCACCAG
>CAYSKY010000439.1:3128-3508 GCA_964431425.1 uncultured Burkholderiales bacterium | reverse complement strand
CTGCGGGACCGCCGGGGTTCATCCAGCAGTGCCGCCACCGATAGTGGCGGGTTGGGCGGCATGCTCGAAAAGATGGGCTTGCCGGGTGCCGGTGGCGGCTCCAAACGCGAAGGTGTCGTGGAAGCGGCCATGAAGAGCGCCGCACGCGCCATGGCATCGGAGGCCGGGCGTCGTATCATTCGTGGCGTGCTCGGTTCCATATTGGGTGGTCGCAAGTAGTCAGGCAGTATTCCGGGAGAGGGAGAAAAATGGCCAAACGAGAGCCGGGTGAGCGCCGCAGGGAAATCCTGCAGACCCTCGCCCACATTCTGGAAAACCCGAAGGGGGAAAAGATCACCACCGCCCTGCTTGCCGCCAGGCTGGACGTTTCCGAGTCCGCC
>CAYSKY010000439.1:722-3118 GCA_964431425.1 uncultured Burkholderiales bacterium | reverse complement strand
CCTCTACCGGCATTTCGCGAGCAAGGCACAGATGTTCGAAGGACTCATCGAGTTCATCGAGGAAACGGTCTTCTCACTGGTAAACAAGATCCAGACCGAAGAGACCGACGGCCTCAAGCAGGTCGAGGGCATCGTCTCCATGCTCCTGACTTTTGCCCAGAAGAACCAGGGCATGACGCGCGTGCTGATTGGCGACGCCCTTGTCAACGAGGACGAGCGGCTGCAGGTGCGCATGAACCAGTTGCATGACCGGCTGGAGTCTTCGTTGCGACAAAGCGCGCGACTGGCATCCACGGCGGGCGCGTTGCATGCCTCGCTCGACGCCAACGCCTACGCCAATGCCGTGATGTCGTTCATCATCGGCCGCTGGCACCAGTTCGCCAAGTCGGGCTTCAAGCGATCGCCTACAGAGAATCTGGCCCAGGGCTGGGGCGTGTTTGCCGGCTGATTGACGTGGCTGCGGCAACTTTTGATCCCGTGGAAACGCAGCTCGCGGCGTACAACGCCAGGGACATCGAAACATTCCTGAGTTGCTACACCGATGCCTGCGTTGTCGAGGATGGCGAAGGCAAGCGACTGCTGGCCGGGCATGAACAGATGCGGGAACGCTATGAAACGCTGTTCGCCGACTCGCCGAAGTTGCATGCCGACGTCGTGCACCGCACCCGCATCGGCCGCTATGTGATTGACGAGGAAGTCATCTCGGGGCGTGTGCCGGACTTGCGGCGTGCCATTGCCATCTACCGGATCGATTCCGCAACAGGTCTAATCGAACACGTGCGCTTCCTCCGGGAGGAATGAGCGTGCCGATGTTGCGCCTCGACACCGAACGGCAGCGGCTGGTGACGCCATGCGTCGAGCTCATCCCTGCCATCATTGATTTCGTACGCCGCAATGAGTCACACCTCGCGCCCTGGAGTCCGCCTGCGCCCGCGGGTATCCATACCGAAGCCCACTGGCGGGAAATCGTGACCCGCAGCGACGCTGCATTCGCTGCCGGCCAGGCACTGCGCCTGTGGCTGACGCCGGCGGAGCAGCCGGACCGGATCATCGGTACCATCGGCTACTCGCAGATTTTTCGCGGCCCGTTCTGCTCATGTGTGCTGGGCTATCAGATCGATAGCGAGTTTGAAGGCCGGGGCCTCATGCAAGAGGCGCTTTCTGAATCGATTCGCTATATGTTCGCGGAGCAGAAACTGCATCGCATCGCCGCCAACTACCGTCCGGAAAATCTTCGCAGCGGACGCCTGCTGGCACGGCTGGGCTTTCGCATCGAAGG
Source organism: uncultured Burkholderiales bacterium (assembly GCA_964431425.1). Taxonomy (GTDB): domain Bacteria; phylum Pseudomonadota; class Gammaproteobacteria; order Burkholderiales; family Usitatibacteraceae; genus UKL13-2. Next base: position 1,839 of record CAYSKY010000439.1, on the reverse strand, counting down.
ATATGCCAGGCGTTACCTGTATATCGACGGTGACTGGCGCGACCACATCCTGACCTCGATCACCAATGAGCGCTTCGAAGCCGCCTGGTTGGGCCGGTAACGGGTCAACCGGTCAGTACGGTCAGCAGGGCAATCACCGTCCCGCCGTAGGCGACGGTGGAAATCACAATGGCTGCCGTGGTTTCCTGCTCGGCAACGTGGTATCTCTGCGCGAACAGCAGCGGGTTGGCGCCGACCGGCAGCGCTGCACACAGCACGGTGACCGCGGCGGTGGTGCGTTCGAGGGGTATCAGCCAATACGCCATCACACCGACCATTGCAGGATGAACCAGCAACTTGACGCAGCCCAGCGCGAGGGCGGGCCTGACAACACCTTTGACGCCGTAATGCGCCAACGACAGGCCGATGAGTACCAGGCAAAGCGGAACCGCCGCCTGCGCCATGATGCCAAGCGTTGCCTCTAAGGCGGGCGGCATCGGCAATCCCGCCACGTTCCAAATGAATCCCGCAACGATCGGCAGGATGACCGGGTGGATCAGTGTCTGCCTGAGAATCGGCAGCGCCACCGCCGCGAGTGTCTCGCCTTCGCCACGTTCCCGCCGCGCCCACTCCATCAACGTGGTCGACATGGACAGCAAAATGAGCGCATGGACCGCAATGATGGTGGCGTGGATCGCCAGCCCCCGCTCGCCAAACGCCGCGATCACAACCGGGATGCCGATCTGGACAGTATTTCCAAAGGTACAGGACAACGCCCGGACGGTCGCCATGTCCGCAGCCACCCGTCGCCGGCGCTCGACCAGCAACACCATGCACATCAGCAAAACAGTGGGGATGAAAAACGCCGCCAGCGCCCGCAGTTCGAGCGATGCAAGGTCGATGCGCGCGGTGGTGCGGAACAACAGCGCAGGCACGAACAAATAGAACGCCACGTTCGAAATCCCGCGGGTGACCTGCCCGCTGTCGAACGACTTGCTGCGGCCAAACAGGTAGCCGGCGCAGGCCAGCAGAAAGATGGGAACCAGCTTTTCAGCCAACGGGGTCATAGGGTGGGATGGCCAATCCCAAGCACCGGCGCGGCTCTCGGCGCAGTGATTGTCGCCTACACCTTTGGCAT
>CAYSKY010000439.1:0-712 GCA_964431425.1 uncultured Burkholderiales bacterium | reverse complement strand
CCGCCCCCCCGGCGCCGGTGCTTGAGATCAGGAGGGGGCTGCTGACGTCAGGCCAGTGTGTCGGCCCAGATATTTTTCGCCCACGTGATTGCGTACTGCCCCTCCAACTCGCTGGACGCCGTGGAAACACCACCGGCGCCCGGGACAGCCTTCATGGTCCGGTCTTTCTCATCGTATTTGTGGACGGAAGCGACGTGCACGACCTTGTCCGCCGAAACAAAGCTATAGCAGGTGTTGGTCAGTACCGGTGCGGGATTCGGTTGTTCGCCCGACATGAGTGCCACCACCGCCGCGGCGCAGGCCTTGCCATGTGCATTTGCCATGTGACCAGACTTGGGCATGGCCGGTGCGATCTGCAGCGCATCACCCAGCAGGTGCACGCCCGGAACGGCCTTGGCTTCATAGGTCAGCCAGTTGACCTCACACCAGCGCTTGTTGGCCGTGATGAATGGATCCGCAATAGCTCCGGCCTTCATGGGCGGCAGCACGTTCAGCACGTCAGCCCTGACATCATCCGCAACCTCCAGCTTCGCCGTCAGGGTACCGGCATCCACATCAACCACTTTCGCGTTACCGCGGTATTCAACAATGCCCGCATACATGTCAGCCCAGGCCTTCTTGAACAACCCGGGTTTGGAGGTGACATCCGGATTGGCGTCAAGAATGATCACCTTGGATTTCGGTTTCGACTGCTTGAGGTAACTCGCGATCT
>CAYSKY010000438.1:0-3518 GCA_964431425.1 uncultured Burkholderiales bacterium | reverse complement strand
CCGGCGGTTTGCAGTCGCACGGCGGGTGCCAGCGCGCGATTGGCAAAACCTTCCACCATGCGGGCGGGCAGGAATGCGACAGCGCCGGTCGCGAGTGCGGCCAACAGCAATAAAATGAGGGTGCGGCGGCGCGGCATGGTCAGTTGCCGCGCGCGCTGCGTTCGGCCAGCAGCATCTCAACCGTGACCTCGTGCGCTGCACTGGCATCTGCCGTGGGTTTGAGGTTCAGCGATTTAACCTGCAGCCCGTGGCGGGCGGCGGCGTCGCCCAGCCGGTCCCAAAGCTGCGCATAGGGGATCCGGGCGATGCTGACGCGAAACGCGCGGTCTGGTGCGGCGCTGATCTTCGCCGCCGCGCCAAACGTGGCCTGCAGGGCCGCCGTATCGAGTACTGGCCGTGACGCCGGCGCAATGACAGGACTGGTATTGATGCGCTTCAATTCTTCGGCCTGCGACTGCATGCGTTCCAGCTGTGCCTGCAATTGCGGCAACCGTGTCTGGAGGCGGTCGTGTTCGCGCATCACGGGCAGCCAGATAAAGGCGTATCCAAGCAGCAGCACCGCCAACCCGCCGCCGATGAGGCCCAGTCGCTGTTGCGCCGCCGGCAGCGCACGCCAGCGCTGTTGCAGCGGCCCGCTCGCGCGGCGCAATGCGACCGTGGCATTCATGATCCGCCCCCGATCGACACGCGCGCCGTGCGCCCGCCGGTGGCAGCTGGGTCGACGGGTGCCAGGGCGGCCTTGGGTACCTTGCCGAGGGCGCGGCGCAGGCTTGCCGCTTGCCCATCCGTTTCCATTTCCACTTCCACGGATACCACGCCCGTCTCGATGCTCAATGCCGTCACCACGGGCGGGGGCGAGACTTCCTGCAGCGCGCGCGTGATGTCCGCCACCGACCTGCGCGCATCATCGTCGGTCGCCATGCCGCGCTCACGCTTCGCCTGTTGCAGGTTGCGGCTCATTTGCAGGGGCGCATCCACCACCGCTTGCGCGGCGGGGAAAGCGGTCCTGAAGATTTGGGTCATCTGTGCTTCCAGTGACTCGCGTTCGCGATTCAGCCGGAAATTGTCGACGGCCGTCAGTCCTGTCTGCGCCATCAGCAACAGCGCCACCATCGCCAGTGCGGGCTTCAACGCCGGCCACCAGGAAGCCCCGTTGCCCGCCGGCGCGAACTCGCCCGTGAGCAGGCTGGAGGTTTTGGCTGCGGCAAGATAGGCCGCAATCGCTTCGCCGTTGCCGATGCCCGGGGCCACCGGCACATCCAGCGCCGACGACCAGGCGTCGACCTTCCTGGCCAGCGTTGCACCGTCGGCCGAATACACGGTCAGCCGCGCCGGCCCGCGCTGCCGCTCGCGAGCCTCTTTGAGCGCAAGGCCCAGCGCGAATGGCGGTTCCAGATCGGGCGTAACATCGAAGTGATAGGTAAAACCATCGGCGCGCCGGGCGACGCCATGGGGCGCTTCCAGCAACACAGCCCACTCGCCGGCGGCTACCGGCACGCCGTCGGCCTGCGAGATTAACTGCAGCGGTGCGCGCCCCGCCTGTTTCATCCAGTCCAGAGCCGCCTGCAGCCAGGCGCGTTCAATGGCCAGCACCACGTGTTCCGCGCCCTGGGTGCGGCCGAGCACCACGGCGTGTACGGTGGCCGGGTCGATGGTGAGTTTGTCTTCGATGGCGTAGCGCAGCAGCGCATCGCGTTTGGCGGGCGACACCGCCGGCAGGGCAGTCTCCAGGTTCAACAGGCGGGCGGGCGGGGCAACGGCCACCACGCGCTCGGCAGCGGGTGCATCACTGAGCGGCGAGGTTCCGCTTTTTTGCAGCACGCCGTCGGCCTCGACCAGCATCCACGCTGCGGGCGTGGCGGATTCGAAACGGGACAGGTCGGGAATGCGAAGGAGGAGGGTCAGCGGCAACGGGGCGGGCTCAGTCGGTTTTGACCCAAATTATACTGGGCCACTTTTCGTTGCCGCGGAACAGCAACGCCGACTGCCGCACCTGCGTGCCGCCGTAGTCGAGCGCGATGCCGGCGGTCATGAAGCGGCTCTTGGTATCGAGCATCGCCAGCCGCGACTCTGGCGTCTTGCCCAGCGCGCCCTTGAGCCCGCCGTCGCCCTCCATTTTGGTGAACGGCCGCGTGACCCGCACCCGCACCAGCGTGGCGAGTTCGTCCGCCGGAAATTCCGGCAGCACCGCGGCCAGCACCTCCTGCGGTGCCGTGTTGAAATTGATTTTGGTGCGCGCGGGCAGGGCGGCGACAAACGGCCGCAGACGATTAATGGTGGCCACATCAAAGCCACGCACCCGGATCAGTTCATCGATGAACATCATGCGCTGGTTGGCACTGCGTGCGGGCGAGGCCTGCGAGAAATACGTTCCGTTCTCCGCGCCACCGGCCCGAGGCTCGTCGTCGCGGTCGATCCAGTCGGTGACGGCGTTGGTCAGATCAGGGTTGAGCTTCAGGGCGGACAGCAGCCGTGCAAACACCTGTACATCGGCCTCGCTGGCCTTGCCGTCATCAGTCACGAGGTTATTGAGATTGAACAGGCCCGCTTCATCGCGCAGCAGGCCCGAGGCCATCGCGCCGTCCACCGGAATCGCCCGCAGGCCCTGCACCCAGGGCTGGCTCAGGTCCACCTGGTCTTTCGGCAGGTTGGAAATCAGCGAGCGCGCGTAATCCAGCGTGGGCGGCGCGAACAGCAGCGCCTGGGCGCGCTCAGTGGCGCGCGCGGTGCGGGTGAGCGCATGGCTCTGTTGCGAGAGCAGGAAAGCGGCGATGGAGGCGGCCAGCATCACCACCAGCAGTGCCGTGATGATGGCCACGCCCTGCTGGCGGCCGCGCACTGGTTCAGGGCACATCGGCCGACCTTTCCCGCAGCGCGAACACGCGGCGAAGTTCCGTGCCGTCGGCCAGCGTCAGCGTCAACTCCAGCGCCAGCGGATACGCGCCCACCTTGGCGGTGTCGCCCACCGGCGTGCTGCGCCACACGTTTTGCCAGTTGCCGGCCCGGTCCAACGCCCGCCAGCGTGCGTCGCGAATGTCGTTGAGCGCCACGTGTGCCTGCGGCGTGGTGCGTGGCGCGGAATCGAGGCCGGGCCACATGAGCAACTCAAATTTGCCTTCGCGCAGGCGATAGCCGACGCGTTGCGGCGCGGCGGACTCGCCGCTGCCGGCGGCGAATCCGGCGCGGGTGAACACCAGCGTGGCATCGTTGGCGCCGGGCAGCAGGGCGGTGAGCCGCAGGGCATCGTCCAGCAGGTTGTCGGCGTTGCGCACGCGGCGGTCGAGCAGCGAGGCAAAGTCGTCGTCAAGACGGGCGAACAGCAGTGCCACATCGCGCAGCTTGCCGGCCTCGGCATTGAGCCGTTCGCGGGTCTGGAACAGCGTGTCTAGCGTGCGGTACGACATCACTGCCATGATCGCGAAAATGGCCAGCGCAATCAGCAGTTCGATTAGCGTGAAGGCTTGCTGGCGTTGGCGGGAAAATCGTGGCGTGCGCATGGTTCAGCCCCCCGGCGGGCG
>CAYSKY010000437.1:1794-3532 GCA_964431425.1 uncultured Burkholderiales bacterium | reverse complement strand
GCGGGATACCCAGCAGGGCCACTTTGCCGCCGTGATTCATGTTTTCCAGCAGGCTCTGGAATGCCGAGGGCACGCCGGACATTTCCATGCCCACATCAAAGCCCTCGACCATGCCCAGATCGGCCATGACGTCCTTGAGCGAATCGCGGGCAACATTGACCGCGCGTGTCGCCCCCATTTTCCGCGCCAGTTCCAGCCGGTAGTCATTGACGTCGGTGATGACCACGTGCCTTGCACCGACGTGGCGTGCAATGGCAACAGCCATGATGCCGATCGGTCCTGCCCCGGTGATCAACACATCCTCGCCCACCAGCGGGAAGGACAGCGCGGTATGCGTCGCGTTTCCATAGGGGTCGAAAATCGCCGCGAGATCGTCGCTGATGTTGTCGGGAATCCGGAAAGCATTGAAGGCCGGGATCACCAGATACTCGGCGAAACAACCGGGCCGGTTGACGCCTACGCCGCTGGTGTTGCGGCAAAGGTGCCGGCGCCCGGCGCGGCAATTGCGGCAAAAACCACAGGTGATATGCCCCTCTCCCGACACCCGGTCACCGAGCGTGAATCCGCGCACCTCCTGGCCCATGTCGACAATTTCCCCGACGTACTCGTGACCCACGTGCATCGGCACCGGAATCGTCTTCTGCGCCCACTCATCCCATTTCCAGATGTGGATGTCGGTGCCGCAGATGGCCGTCTTCTTGATCCGGATGAGGACGTCGTTATGTCCGACTTCCGGCACGGGCACCTCGGTCATGCTCAAGCCGGGTGCGCGCTGCAGTTTGGCGAGTACCTTCATGTTCTTCCTACCCCTTGATGGCGCCGAGCGCGCGACCCACTTTGGTAAATGCGGCGACGGCGTGATCGATCTGCGCCGGTGTATGGGCTGCCGACATTTGTGTGCGAATGCGCGCCCTGCCCTTCGGCACCACCGGAAAGCTGAAGCCGATCACGTAAACCCCTTCCTCGAGCAGTGCGTCGGCCATGCGCGTGGCCAGCGCCGCATCGCCCAGCATCACCGGTACGATCGGATGCTCGCCAGGCACGAGGTTGAACCCGGCTGCGGTCATGGCCTGGCGAAATTGCATCCCGTTGCGGCGCACCTTGTCGCGAAGCTCTGCGCCCTCCGGCGAATCCAGCATGTCCAGCACGGCCAGCGACGCCGTGACAATTGCCGGCGCAAGTGAGTTGGAAAACAGGTAGGGCCGCGAACGCTGGCGCAACATATCCACCACTTCCTGGCGGCCGGCAATGTAGCCTCCGGAAGCGCCACCCAGCGCCTTGCCCAGCGTTCCCGTGAAGATATCAACCCGGTCAAGCACCGCACAGTGTTCCGGCGTTCCGCGTCCGCTTGCGCCGACGAATCCGACCGCATGCGAATCGTCCACCATGACGATGGCGCCGTAACGATCAGCGAGATCACAGATGGACTTGAGGTCGGCGATGATGCCGTCCATTGAAAACACACCGTCTGTGGCAATCATCTTGAAACGTGCGCCGGCGGCATCTGCCGCCTGCAGCTGCGCTTCAAGGTCCGACATGTCGTTGTTGCGATACCGGTAGCGCTGCGCCTTGCACAGCCTGATGCCATCAATGATGCTGGCGTGGTTCAACTCGTCGCTGATCACGGCATCCTGCTCACCCAACACGGTTTCGAACAGCCCGCCGTTGGCATCAAAACACGACGAATACAGGATGGCATCCTGCGTGCCCAGGAAGCCGGCGATCCGGCGCTCCAGTT
>CAYSKY010000437.1:0-1784 GCA_964431425.1 uncultured Burkholderiales bacterium | reverse complement strand
TTCCGAATCCGTATGCCTCCAGCCCGGCTTTGGCGGCTGCGATCAGCCTCGGGTCGTTGGCAAGACCCAGGTAGTTGTTGGCGCAGAAATTGATGACTTCCGCGCCGGCTCCCAGTCGGATGCCGGGTTGCTGGGCGGTGGCAATCTCGCGCTCCCGCTTGTAAAAACCGTCGGCGCGAATTTGATCCAGAGTACGACTCAGGTGCTGGTAAATCGTGTCGCTCATGCGGGCTCCTTGTGGGTGCGGGATGGCGCGAGTCGGGCCGGATCCGGCCCGCTGCGGTGGCGCATTTTATCCGCAATGACCCACGGGCGGCCGTGGCACCACGCGGCAACGGCGGCTTCCGGAAATTCGGGTATTCTGGCGCCACCTGCCCACCCGCGGACTTCGAAAGGCAACGGCATGAAGCTCGAAGAATTCCTGATGCACCAGACCGACGTGAAGTTGCTTCCCGCCGCGCACACACTGTTTGCCGAAGGCGAATCGGGAGACTCGATGTACGTGTTGCTCTCGGGCCGTGCCGACGTGCTGATCAAGGGCAAGACGGTTGAAACGTTGCAGGTCGGTGCCATCGTCGGCGAACTGGCCATCATCGACAACGCCCCCCGCGCAGCTGCCGTGGTCGCCCGCGAAGACTGCAACTTCATTGCGATCAACGCCGCCCGCTTCCGCGAACTGGCACACGAGAATCCTGACTTCGCGCTGCATGTCATGAAAGTGATGGCTGATCGCCTGCGAAATACCGGTAAGTTTCTCTAGGCCCGCCGCAGCCTCATTTTGCGAGGGTACGCAGATACGCCACGAGTTGCCACACATCGTTTTCCGACAGTTGCGGGTGCGGCGGCATGCCGGTACCCGGTGAACCAAAGCGAATGATCCAGAACAATTGGCCGTCAGGAACGCCAATGACAGTCATGGCGCAGGCGAAATTGCGTGGCGGTGGATCGTACAGTTTGGACAACGCACCTTTGCCGTCACCGCGCTTGCCGTGGCAGATGGCGCAGCTGCCGTCATTGCCGCTTCCGGTGTACAGGCGCGCGCCGGTCTTTTCGTCCGGGGTCTCCAGCGGGCTTTTGCGCAGGTAGTACTCGTCCGGCGCCTTGCCGGTAAATCGCGGTTGCGGGCATTCGCCCGGCCGGGGCTGTGCCGGTGAGGTGAAAGCGGCGAACAGCAGCGCAGGCAACAACAGGGCCCTACCCAACCATTGCATCGATCTCATGTCTCCCTCCTTTTGGAAAGCATCACCGCACGTACTTACAGGTTGCGCCGTAATGGCAACGGTTTTTTTGATGCATCGCAAGTCTTTCCTTCGCCTTCCCTGTGGCCAGAAGCTCGCGGGATTTCCCGCTACTGTCAGTGCCGGTCCGGGTTCGGGATTGCAAAGGCGGTGTCGCGGTACAATAGGCCTCTTTCCTGCCGGCCGGCAACCATTCGGGCACGGCACCACCCCAACCTAGGCTGTTGCATGTCCTTTGAATCTTTGCACCTGGTCCCGGAACTGCTACGTGCGGTTGCCGACCAAGGTTACACCGAGCCTACCCCCATCCAGGCCAAAGCGATCCCGCTCATACTGGAGCGTCGCGACATCATGGGCTGTGCCCAAACCGGCACAGGCAAGACAGCCGGCTTCACACTGCCGATGCTGCATGTGCTGGCGCCGGAAGCCAATACCAGCACCTCACCGGCACGACACCCGGTGCGCGCGCTGGTCCTGGTGCCCACACGGGAACTGGCGGCACAGGTGGAGGAATCGGTGCGTACCTACGGCAAATACCTGCCGCTG
>CAYSKY010000436.1:0-3535 GCA_964431425.1 uncultured Burkholderiales bacterium | reverse complement strand
ATTCCGCCACCACACCAGTCGATCCGCGCGTGGCGCAGAAGATGATTCCGTTCCTGACCGAGTCCTTCGGTAATCCCGCGTCGCGCAGTCACAGCTTCGGCTGGACGGCGGAGGAAGCGGTGGAAAATGCCCGGGAGGAAGTGGCAAAGCTGGTGAATTGCGATGCCAAGGAAATCGTCTGGACCTCTGGCGCAACCGAGTCGATCAATCTTGCCCTCAAGGGTGCCGCTCATTTCTACGGTTCCAAGGGCAAGCACATCATTACCGTAAAGACCGAACACAAGGCGACGCTGGATACGGTTCGTGAACTGGAGCGCCAGGGATTCGAAGCAACCTACCTTGAGGTGAAGGATGACGGCCTGATCGACATGGCGGCCTTCCAGGCTGCGCTGCGGCCGGACACCATCCTCGTATCGGTGATGTTTGTAAACAACGAAATCGGCGTGATCCAGCCGATCGCGGCGATCGGCGATATCTGCCGTGAGCGCGGCATCATTTTTCATGTCGATTCCGCCCAGGCCACGGGCAAGGTCGCCATTGACCTTCAGGCGCTGAAAGTGGACCTGATGAGTTTTTCCGCGCACAAAACCTACGGCCCCAAGGGCATGGGCGCCCTGTTTGTCCGCCGCAAGCCGCGTGTGCGGCTGGAAGCACAGATGCACGGCGGCGGCCACGAACGCGGGTTCCGCTCCGGCACGCTGGCTACGCACCAGATTGTCGGAATGGGCGAGGCCTTCCGCATCGCGCGCGTCGATATGGCTGCCGAGAACGAGCGGATCCGTATGTTGCGCGACCGGCTGCTGGACGGCATCAAGGACATGGAAGAGGTGTACGTCAATGGCGATCTTGAAAACCGTGTCCCGCACAACCTTAACGTCAGTTTCAATTTTGTGGAAGGTGAATCGCTGATCATGGGCATCAAGGAGCTGGCGGTATCGTCGGGCTCGGCTTGTACTTCGGCGTCGCTGGAACCGTCGTACGTACTGCGGGCGCTGGGCCGCAATGATGAACTGGCACACAGCTCCATTCGCTTCACCATCGGCCGCTTCACGACTGTCGAAGACATCGACTTTGCCGTCAAGCTGCTGAAGGAGCGCATCCAGAAACTGCGCGACATGTCGCCGCTGTGGGAGATGTACAAGGACGGCGTGGATATTTCCAAAGTTCAATGGGCGGCGCACTGATGAAGTCCTGAGTGGATCGATACGCATTGCGTCCGTCCACGTATCAGGCACCACCGCATCAATAATCACCAAGAGACTCCCCACCGGAGAAGAACATGGCATACAGCACCAAAGTCATCGATCACTATGAAAATCCCCGCAACGTCGGCTCGTTCGGCAAGGACGAAGAGGGCGTTGCCACCGGCATGGTGGGCGCGCCCGCATGCGGTGACGTCATGAAATTGCAGATCAAGGTCGGCCCGGACGGGGTCATCCAGGATGCGAAGTTCAAGACGTATGGTTGCGGTTCGGCCATCGCATCGTCCTCGCTCGTCACCGAATGGGTGAAGGGCAAATCGATCGACGAAGCCGGGCAGATCAAGAATACGCAGATCGCCGAGGAACTGGCGCTTCCACCAGTCAAGATTCACTGTTCGATCCTGGCTGAGGATGCCATCAAGGCAGCCATCGCCGACTACAAGGCGAAGCATGGCGGCGCAGACGCCGAGAAAAAAGCAGCAGACTGAAGAACGAAGGAGAACCGGGAAAATGGCAATCACACTGACTGATCGCGCCGCACAACACGTGCAGAACTATATTGCCAAGCGTGGCAAGGGGCTCGGTGTACGTTTCGGCGTGCGCACCACCGGTTGTTCCGGGATGGCCTACAAGCTGGAGTTCGTCGACAGTGTCAGCGCCGAGGATCAGGCGTTCGAAAGCCACGGCATCAAGGTGTTTGTTGATCCGAAGAGCCTGGTGTACATCGACGGCACCGAGCTGGATTTTGTGCGTGAAGGCCTGAACGAAGGATTCAAGTTCAACAATCCCAACGAAAAAGACCGCTGCGGCTGCGGCGAGTCCTTCAACGTCTAGACCAACCTGCCGCCCGGCGCAGGCGGCAGCAGTTCGCACCTCTTACCAGGGGCGGGGTACCGCCCCTGTCCATAAATGCAGATTGATTTCTCCAAGAATCACTTCGAGCTCTTCCAGCTGCCGGTCGCCTTCGATCTTGATCTGGCTGCGCTGGAACGCGCCTATCGTGATTTGCAGCGCGAGGTCCATCCGGATCGCTATGTCACCGCCGCGCCCGCAGAGCAGCGTCTTGCTGCGCAGTGGGCCACCCAGGCCAACGAGGCATACCGCACGCTGAGATCACCGCTCAACCGCGGCCGCTACTTTCTCAAGATCCATGGCATTGAAACGGAGGAAGAGTCCAACACCGCCATGCCGGTGGATTTCCTGATGCAGCAAATGGAGTGGCGCGAAGCTGTGGTTGATGCGCGCTCACGCCGCGACGAAGAAGCTTTGGATGAATTGGCCGGTCAGAAACGCAGCGAGGAAAGAGCGTTACTATCTCGCCTGTCCGGCCAGCTTGCCGACCCCGCGTTGCGGCCCGCCGCGCGCGAGACGGTCAGGAAGCTCCGGTTTCTGGAGAAGCTCGGTGAGGAAATCGACCTCGCCGGCGAATCAATCAACGGATAGAGTCCGATGGCCCTCATGCAAATCGCCGAGCCGGGCGAATCCACCGCGCCGCATCAACATCGTATTGCGGTCGGGATAGATCTTGGCACCACCAATTCGCTCGTCGCCGCGGTGCGCAGCGGGACCGCGGAAGTGTTGCGTGACGCGGATAACCAACCGCTGCTGCCTTCCGTGGTTCGCTACTTCGCGGATGGCCGTATTGTCGTCGGGCGCGAAGCCAAGGAGTCGCAGGCGGAAGATCCGGCCAACACCATTGTGTCGGTCAAGCGCTTCATGGGCCGGGGAATCGCTGATGTGGCCTGCTACGGCGTATTGCCCTACCAGTTTGAGGACTCGCCGGGCATGGTCCGCCTGCGCACGGTTGCCGGCGTCAAATCGCCCGTCGATATATCGGCCGAAATACTCAAGGTGCTGCGCAGCCACGCGGAGAAATCGCTGCTGGGCAATGATGGGGGCGACCTGGTGGGTGCAGTCATCACCGTGCCCGCTTATTTTGATGATGCGCAGAGACAGGCCACCAAGGACGCCGCCACGCTGGCCGGCCTCAACGTGTTGCGATTGCTCAACGAGCCCACTGCCGCGGCGATTGCCTATGGCCTGGACAATCGCAGCGAAGGCACGTTCGCAGTGTTTGACCTCGGTGGCGGGACGTTTGACATTTCCGTGCTGCGGCTTACGCGCGGCGTCTTTGAGGTGCTGGCCACCAACGGCGATTCCGCACTGGGAGGCGATGACTTCGACCAGGCCATCGCCGCACACTGGCGGCACAGCCATGGGATGGCCTCGGCCGACCAGAAAGATATGCGGCGCCTGTTGATGCGCGCCCGTGCCATCAAGGAACAGCTCACCCTGGCCGAGGCCGCCGACACCGAGCTGGCGCTGTCCTACGG
>CAYSKY010000435.1:0-3540 GCA_964431425.1 uncultured Burkholderiales bacterium | reverse complement strand
GTGCCAGGCCCTCATCGGCCCCGGCTGCAATCAAGAAAAATTCACCCTTCGCCAAACTGGCGGAGTTGAAGAAGAAATAGTCAGTTTTTGAATTCAGGAGAAACACCATGGCCGTTCAACAGAACAAGAAGTCCCCTTCGAAGCGTGGCATGCACCGTGCCCATGACTTCTTGACCAATCCGCCGCTGGCCGTCGAACCGACGACGGGTGAAACGCATCTGCGTCACCATATCAGCCCGACGGGCTATTACCGCGGCAAAAAAGTCATCAAGACCAAGTCCGACGAGTGATTTGCGGCCGTAACGGCTTCGCAAAGACAAAAAGGTAAACTGCACGAAAAGTCTCAGGAGGGGACTTTTCCAGACAATGCAGACAACCATATCGATCGACGCGATGGGCGGTGACCACGGCCCGTCCGCCACTGTGCCGGCTGCACTGCAATTTCTCGCGCAATCTCGCGATTGCCGTGTGTTGCTGGTGGGCAAGCCAGACATCATTGAGACTGAACTCAAGCGTGCCGCCGCGTCCTCCGGGGCGGGCGTCGACGAGGCGCGTCTTAAGGTCGTGGAGGCAAGCGAAGTTGTGGGCATGGACGAAGATATCCGTTCGGCCATCCGCAACAAGAAACACTCGTCCATGCGCATCGCCATCGACCTCGTCAAATCCGGCGAGGCGCACGCGTGTGTTTCCGCAGGCAATACCGGCGCCTTGATGGGTACGGCCAAGTTCGTCCTGAAAACATTGAGCGGCATCGACCGTCCAGCGATTTGCGCCGCGCTTCCGACCCGCACCGGCGTTGTCTATACCCTCGACCTCGGCGCCAACGCAGAATGCACTCCGGAGCACCTGCTGCAGTTCGCGATCATGGGGGCGATGCTTTGCACCGCGGTTGAAGGCAAGGCCAATCCCTCGGTCGGGCTGCTGAACATAGGCTCCGAAGACATCAAGGGCAACGAAAGTGTCAAGACGGCCGGGGAACTGCTCCGCGCCAGCCATCTGAACTTTTACGGCAATGTCGAAGGTACCGATATCTACAAGGGTACGACCGATGTCGTTGTCTGCGACGGTTTCGTCGGCAACGTGATGCTCAAGACTTCCGAGGGCATGGCCCGCATGATGGGGGACTATCTCAAGGAAGAGTACAAGAACGGCTGGTACAGCAAACTCGCGGCGGTGATTTCGCTGCCGGTTATCAATCGATTCCGCCATCGCATGGATCACCGGCGCTTCAACGGTGCCGCCTTCCTCGGCCTAAAGGGGGTTGTCGTGAAAAGCCATGGTTCCGCAGACGCCTTCGCGTTTACCCATGCGCTGAAACGTGCCGCCACTGAAGTCGAACACGGGCTGCTGGGGCTTATCACCGCGGAGATCGAGCGCCTGCATGCCGAGGGCATGTTGCAGCCGAAGAAGGCTGCCCAATTCCCCCCCGGGGTCGCATGAGCTTCTCGCGCATTGTCGGCACCGGCAGCTACCTGCCTGAACGGATCGTTACCAATCAGGATCTGGAAAAGGTTGTCGATACCAACGACGACTGGATTGTGTCCCGCACCGGGATACGAGAGCGACATTTTGCCGCCGATCACCAGGATGCAAGCGACCTGGCCGTCGAGGCCTGCAAGCGTGCCATGCACGCGGCGCATGTGCACCCGGACGATATAGACCTGATCATCGTCGCCACGTCTACGCCTGACATGGTCTTTCCGTCCACGGCCTGCATCCTGCAGGACAAACTCGGCGTGAAGCATGGGGTCGCGTTCGACATACAGGCTGTTTGTGCGGGGTTCGTGTATGGCCTGGCGACCGCCGACAAATTCATCCGCTCGGGCTCTTCACAATGTGCGCTGGTGGTGGGTACGGAGGTTTTCTCGCGGATCATGAACTGGCAGGACCGCAGCACCTGCGTCCTGTTCGGCGATGGTGCGGGCGCGGTGGTGCTGCGCGCATCGAATGTGCCGGGCATTCTTACCACGCACCTGCATGCCGATGGCTCATACCGAAATGCGCTCTGTACGCCGGGTACGGTTGCAAACGGCGGCGTGCGCGGCACCCCCACGCTGACCATGGAAGGCGGGACCGTCTACAAGTTTGCGGTGAAGGCCTTCGAGGACGTCGCCTGGGAGGCGCTGAACGCGAATGGCATGCAACCCTCGGAGGTGGACTGGTTCATCTGCCACCAAGCCAATCAGCGCATCATCATGCACGCGGCACGCAAGCTCAACCTGCCCGATGAAAAGGTGGTGGTGACGGTTGACCGCCATGGAAACACATCCGCGGCGTCGATACCGCTGGCACTGGACCTGACGGTGCGTGAGCATAAGATCAAGCCGGGTGACAACGTTTTGCTTGCGGCGCTGGGCGGCGGTTTCGCCTGGGGCGCGGCCCTTTTGAAGTGGTGATGGATACACAAATGGGAAAATTCGCAATCGTATTTGCCGGGCAAGGCTCACAGTCGGTTGGCATGATGAATGGCCTCGCCGACCAGCCTGCCGCCAAGAAGACGTTCGACGAGGCATCTGCAATACTCGGCATCGATTTCTGGAAGCTGGCAGCGGAAGGCCCTGCTGAACTGCAGAACCAGACAATCAACACCCAGCCATTGATGCTCGTTGCTGGCGTTGCGACATTTCGCGCATGGACCGCCAACAGCGGCACCATGCCGGCATTTTTTGCCGGGCACAGTCTGGGCGAATACACCGCGTTGGTGGCGGCGGGTGTGCTGTCGTTTGCCGACGCACTGCCGCTGGTGCGCTACCGTGCTGAATCCATGCAGGCTGCCGTGCCGGAAGGGACCGGGGGAATCGCCGCAGTGCTTGGAATGGACGCGGACCAGGTTCGTGCCGTTTGTGTTGATGCGGCCAACGGCCAGGTGCTGGAGGCGGTAAACCTCAACTCACCAGGGCAGATTGTGATTGCCGGACATCGCGATGCCGTTGTACGCGGCATGGCGCTGGCCAGGGAACGCGGGGCAAAGCGCGCCATGATGCTTCCGATGAGCGTGCCGTCGCACTGCGCGCTGATGAAACCAGCGGCGGAAAAACTCGCGGCAAGATTGTCCGGTATTGAATTCAGTGCGCCCGTTGTTCCGGTCATCCAGAACGCCGATGTGAGCTGCTTCATGGAACCGAATCGCATCCGCCAGGCGCTGGTGGAACAGTTGTTCCGGCCCGTGCGCTGGATCGAAACAGTACAGCACATGGCGGCCGAAGGCGTGGGCACCGTGGTCGAGTGCGTTCCCGGCAAGATCCTGACAGGTCTCAACAAGCGCATCGTGGGCGAACTGAATTGTGTCGCCATCACGGACAACGCGTCGCTGGCAGCCGCACGGCAGGCGACGGACTGAATATTCTGTGGAGCAATCGAACATGAAACTATTGGACGGGCAAGTCGCCCTCGTCACCGGTGCAACGCGTGGAATTGGCGCCGCCAT
Organism: uncultured Burkholderiales bacterium; assembly: GCA_964431425.1. Taxonomy (GTDB): domain Bacteria; phylum Pseudomonadota; class Gammaproteobacteria; order Burkholderiales; family Usitatibacteraceae; genus UKL13-2. Next base: position 113 of record CAYSKY010000435.1, on the reverse strand, counting down.
TTTGGAAAAACTGGGTCACGCCGGCGCGCGCGTCGTGGGTACTGCCACGTCGGAGGCGGGCGCCAAAGCTATTCAGGATTCCATCGAAGCCGCGGGCTGGAACGGCGCAGGCA
>CAYSKY010000434.1:0-3541 GCA_964431425.1 uncultured Burkholderiales bacterium | reverse complement strand
GAAGTGGGTGAATCTCCCACCGGGACATGGCAGCCTGCCGAAATGTTGATTCGCGGCGGGCGTGCTGTGTTGTACCCGGTCTGGAAGAGCAGTTTTGAGCGGTCCGACGGGGTAGATTTTTCGCGCGCGTATTTTCGGCAGCACCTGCCGCAGTGGGCCAGCGATTTGCACCAGTCGGTTCAGTTCTTGAACACGCGCAAAGAACTTGATGCAGACCGCATCGGTTACTTCGGCTACAGCTTTGGTGCGATGTGGGCACCCAACCTGTTGGCGATGGAGCCGCGCGTCAAAGCCGCGGTATTGTTGGCCGGCGGCCTCGAAGGGTCGGCGCAGAATGGCGAAAGCCTGCCACCAGAAGTCGATATGGCGACCTTCGCCCCGCGCGTCAAGGTGCCGGTTCTGATGCTCAATGGTCGCAGCGACATTCGTTTCCCGTATGAGACCGCACAGGTACCGCTGTTTAACTTACTCGGCAGTGCGCCAGGCAAGAAAATGCACAAGACCTATCCCGGCGGGCACTCGGCATTGGGATGGTATGACGAGATGGCCAAGGAAACCCACAACTGGTTTGACGCGAACTTCGGGCCCGTGACACCGGGCGTTGGCAAATGAGCGAAACACGCGCGATTTTCCTTTCGTACGCGTCGCAGGACGCCGACGCCGCTCGCCGCATCTGCGAAGCTTTGCGCGCGGTGGGGCTGGAGGTGTGGTTCGATCAATCCGAGCTGCGCGGCGGTGACGCGTGGGATGCGTCAATTCGCAAGAACATCAAGGAATGCACGCTGTTCGTGCCGGTGATTTCCGCCAACACCAATTCGCGGCCGGAAGGCTATTTCCGGCTGGAATGGAAATTGGCGGTGGACCGTTCGCACCTGATCGCCGACGACCAGCCATTCCTGCTGCCGGTGATCCTGGATGACACGCCGGAGGCCGGTTCGCGCGTGCCGGAGCGGTTCCGCGAGCGGCAGTGGTCGCGGGTGAACAGCGACGAGTCCACCCGCGCGTTTGCCCAGCGGGTGATGGTGCTGTTGGGTGTGGAGGCAGCGGCATCGGTGCCAGCCGCACCTCTGGTGGCAAGTGTTCCTGCAACGCCAATTTCAATTCCTCAGATACCCACACCAAACTCCCCGGCGCCGGTAGCGGACGTTGCGCGTCCCGTCCAGCCGGCCCCCGCGATGAACGCAGCCACAAACAACCCGCCAGTGGCTGCCAACCGCAATCGCCTCTGGCTGTACGCTGGCACCGGTCTCGCGCTGGTGGTGATCGCTGCGGGTCTCTGGACCGTCATGGAGCGCAATCGCAAGGCGGTGTTTATTGCCGATGCCATACCGCGCATTGAGGCATTGGCCGATCGCCAGCAATTCGCCGCTGCATTCCAGTTGGCAAGAGAGGTTGAGCAGGCGGGCGGGGGCGACCAACTGGCGCCCGCGAGACGTGATTCGTTTTCCCGCGAAGCCAGCCTGCAGTCGGCACCGGCTGGCGCGGTGATTTCGTACCGGTTGCACGGCACCGAAACATGGCAGGCTGCCGGCACCGCACCCGTGGAAAAGCTGCGAGTGCCGCGCGGCTTCCTTCAGTGGCGTGCCACCCTGGCCGGCCACAACTCAGCATACCGGCTGATGTTCACACAGCCGGCCCAGAAGATTGCGTTCACGCTTATCGCGGAGAACTCGCCCGACGCCGGCATGGTGCCGGTCAGCGACGGAAAGGTACGTCTGCGCAACGTGGCCGGACTGAAGACCGCCGAGGTGGTGGCCGTACCGCCGTTCCTGATCGACAGAACAGAAGTGAGCAACCGTGAATTCGCGCGATTTGTGCTGGCCGGCGGCTATGTAAAACCTGAGTACTGGAAGCACCCGTTTCGCGATGGCGACAAGCCTCTGTCATTCGAGGCCGCCATGCAGCGGTTTCGCGATGCCACCGGCCGCAATGGGCCGGCCAACTGGAAGCTGGGCAGCCCGCCATCGGGCGAGGAAGAGATGCCGGTGCGTGGCATCAGCTGGTATGAGGCCTCCGCCTACGCCGCATTTGCGGGCAAGGAACTGCCGGGGCTCTATCACTGGTTTTGGGCGGACAACGCCAACGACATGGTCGGGTTCCTGCCCAGCGTGATGCAGCCCCTGAGCAATTTTGAAAGCACAGGACCGCGCAAGGTGGGCGAGGGCAAGGCGGTGAGTGCCTTTGGTGCCACCAATATGGCCGGCAATGTGCGCGAGTGGATCGCCAACACCAATGAAAAGGGCCAGCATTTGACATTGGGTGGGGCCTGGGCCGAGCCGTCCTATTCCTACCTGCGTCCAGTGCCGCACTCCGCGTTCGACCGGCCGCTCGATACGGGCGTGCGCTGCATGAAACGCATCGGCAACGAGCCCATCCCTGATGTGGCACTCAATGCCATTCCCACGCTTCCTGCCGAGACTGCTATCTCCACCAAGCCGGTCGGCGATGCGGAGTACGCGATCTACAAGCGGCTCTACGACCGCAAACGAGCCCCGCTTGAGGCCAAGGTGGAAGCTACCGATACGACGCCGACTCACTGGACGCGGCAAAAGGTGAGTTATGCGGCCGGATACGGTGGGGAACGCATGTGGGCCTATCTCTATCTGCCGCGCAGTGCGAAGCCGCCGTACCAGACCATCGTTCACCTGGGCGGCTCGGGCATCTTCACGGAGCGACCATTTATTGCCGACGCAGACTATCCAGGTTTTCAGATCATCGATCTGCTGGTGCGCGGTGGCCGCGCCGTGATCGTTCCCATATGGAACGGTTCATTCGACCGGCACGGCAAGTTCGATGATGATGATGACGCCCAGTTCAAGGAGTACAACGGCCTGTGGGTCACCGAACTGCGCCAGACCGTGGACCTGATCCAATCACGCGAAGATCTGGACCGGGAAAAAATCGGCTTCCAGGGTTCCAGTTTTGGCTCGGAGCGGGCGCCGTTTCTGCTGGCATTGGAGCCGCGCATCAAGACAGCACTCCTGCTGATCGGGGGTATTCATCGGGAAGGCAATGTGCCGCCGGAAATCAATCCGGTCAACTTCGCGCCGCGCACGACGGCGTCGATTCTGATGCTCAATGGCAAGTTCGACCCGATCTTCCCCTATGAAACGAGCCAGGTGGAGTTGTACAAACTGTTCGGTGCACCGGCTGCGCAGAAGCGCCATGTGGCGTATCCCAGCGGGCACTCCTACTATGGATGGTTCGATGAAATGGTGCGGGAGCAGTTGGATTGGCTCGACAAGGTGTTTGGGCCGGTGACACCGGCGGGAGCCAAATGAGCGAACCCGCAAAAGCGGTCTTCCTCTCCTACGCCTCGCAGGACGCCGGCACCGCGCGTCGGATCTGCGAGGCCCTGCGCGCGGCCGGACTGGAGGTGTGGTTTGATCAGAGCGAACTCCGCGGCGGTGATGCATGGGATGCCTCCATCCGAAAGCAGATCAAGGAATGCGCGATGTTCATTCCCATCATCACGCCCAACACCCAAGCGCCGGAGGAGGGCTATTTCCGGATGGAATCGAAGCTGGCCGTGGACCGATCG
>CAYSKY010000433.1:0-3571 GCA_964431425.1 uncultured Burkholderiales bacterium | reverse complement strand
CACTCAAACATACCGAGCGGACTTCCCCCGCGTTTGCTGCGCTGCTCGACGGCTCCTATGGGGACCCGGTCGATGTTTCACCGTCCTGCCCTGCAGAACGGCAGACTATTTTTGGCTACCCATTCCTCTGCTTCATCATCTCCGCAATCTCCGCCAACCGCCTATCGATCGACTGCAGCGCGACGAGTTGTGCATCAGCACCTGTGGCCACCGGGGTCTCACGCTGACTGCGTTTCAGCGCATCGCGCGCGGCGAGGATGCGGTTGCGGAATTCATGGGCGTCGATGATGCCGGTGAGGTGCATGTCGTGAGCCTGGCCGGCGCCGCTGCCGGCGGTTTCGAATTTCAGGGTGCTCAGGTGGAAGTGCCGCAGGATCGGGCCTTCGATGAAGGTCACGTCCTGGATGTTTTCCAGCGGAATGGTTTTCTCCACGGTTACGAAGATGCCCTTCTTGAAGCGCAGCTTGCGGTCGTCCAGGTGGCATTCCAGGCGTGCAAAGTAATGCCGCGCCCACCACTGGCCCACGCCCAGCACCCAGATGATGGCCAGCGGGATGCCGAAGACGGTCATGGTGAGGATCAACGCCCCCTGCAGCACCAGGTAGGGGCGGATGAGGGGGTTGAATGCGGCGTTGGTGGGGACGGGAGTGGGGGAATTGGCTGTCATGGGCGGAGTTTAACCGCCGACGGGCCATGGCCCGCGCAAACCCGCCCCCGCACTCAGGCGATGGCAACGTCCCGCAGATTGTTCACCGACACCTGCATCACTTCGCGCGTGGTGTCGGTTTCGGCAGGCGAGAGGGTCTCTGCGATCAGCACCGACTGGCCGCTGGAAATGGCATCCATCACCAGCGCTGAAAATCCGCCGGTTTTTTCGCCCGCGCCCAGCGTGGCACCGATGAAGCCGCCGAGGCTGGCACCCCAGCCCAGCATCGCCAGCGGTGCGATCAGGGGGCTCGCGATAAACAGGCTGACGTTGGCCGCTACCAGTGCCAGTTCGGCCAGCGCGCCGACGCCCGCGCCCGCGGCCACGCCGATCGCGCCATCCACCACCACGTCGCGCAGCACTTCATTGCTGGCGGCGTGCGGGGTCGGGGGTGCGGTAGCTGCGCGCTCATCGACCAGATTCAGACGATCAGCCGGAATGCCGTGCTCCATCAGTCTCGACCGGGCACTGTCTGCTTCGGCATGGTTGGCGAAAAAGCCGGATACGTGATGGCGATAGGTGTTCATTCTGTGGCTCCGTGAAAAGTTTCGGCGGCATCGTGCTGGCCGGGAAGTTGTTCATGATCGGCCGTCGTGCTGATGCAATCGCAGTGAAAGACGTGGTTCGGATCCGAACAGGCGGGCCAGGCGCCCATCCACGACACACGGACTGTTTTTGCCGGTGAGGCACCCCTGGATTTGAAGGCGGTCATTCTTGCGAACTTTCCGCCACCACGTGCGGTGCGCCGGCCGGATTGAAATCCGTCCAATCACCGTTTTCCCAGTGGCCGAATGCGCTCTCGATATCGACTGCGCCCCCCTTTTGCAAGTCGCTGACGACTTTGACTTCGCCGCCGGCTTTGTCCACCCGCACCGCGAGCATGATGCCGGCCGGGCGCCGCCGCGGCGGGTGTGGTTGCTTTTCCGTGTCGCCCAGTCCGTTGAGCGCGCCGACCAGTGAGCCGGTATAGGCGCCTACGCCGGCGGCGGCCAGTGCTACCACGGGGCCACCGGCGAGACCGATGGCCCCCGCCGCAATGCCCGCGGCCAGCGCCGTGCCGATGGCCGATTCCGCGCCGCCTTGCGAGCCCGGGTCCACGCTTTCGTCACCGCCCAGTGGCAGTGCGTCATGCTGGCCCGGCGGGTTATTGTGAAAAATGCAGATGTCCTTCTGCGCGGTATAGGCAAACAGCGTCGCGGCGACGGTGTCGGCGGTGGCCTTGGTGGCAAAGCGCCCTGCGATGATGCGATCCATTGTTATCCCGGTCATGATTAATGAGTACCGGCCGCAAGGTGCTGATGAAGCATGGCGGCATACACGGTCGTCAGGCATTAATGCATCCCGCGGGCAATGGTTCTGTCTGCCAGCGAACAATCGGGCCGGGGTGGCCGGCCACGGGGTGCCGGCAGTCTGCAGGGGCTGCAGCAAAAGCGCGGCGTCAAACCGCTTTCAGCGTGCGGTGTCCTCGGTCACGTGCCGGCGCACCATGTCTTCCATCAGCGCCTTCATTTCCTTCTCGGAGAGGCTGGTGCAGGTGGCATATAGCTCACGTACGATCGCAAGGAAGTTGTCCAGCAGCGCCGGCTCGAAATGCGAGCCGCGGCCTTCCTCCAGAATCCGCATCGAGTCTTCCAGCGAGAAGGGTTCCTTGTACGGCCGCCGCGAGGTGAGGGCGTCGAACACATCAGCAATGGCGAAGATGCGCGCCGACAGCGGGATGGCTTCACCGGCCAGACCTGCCGGGTAGCCGGAGCCATCCCATTTTTCGTGATGGCAGGCCACCACATCGCGTGCGCCGTCCAGCCAGCCCGCGCCGGTCACGATCTCCTCGCCCAGCGGTACATGGGTGCGCATGATGTCGCGCTCCTCATCGGTGTGTTTGCCGGGCTTGAGCAGGATGGCATCGGGGATGCCGATCTTGCCGGCGTCGTGCAAAAAGCTGCCGGCGATGAGCGACTGCATGCGCCCGCCCGAGAGACCCAGCGTTTCACCCAGCCGCGCCGCCAACCAGGTCACGCGAAAATTGTGCGCGCCGGTATCGGAGTCGCGCTTGGCGATCGCGCGCCCCAGCGCTTCCATCATGGCGATGTGCGATTCGAGGATCTCCCGCGTCTTTTTTGCGTTGTCCGACAGCAGCCGCACCACGATCGGGTACAGCGCCGCCCCGCACAGCAGCGAGGCCAGGCCCGCCAGCAGTGCGGTCATCAACGCGTCGTCCAGCATCTGCTGGTGCTGCCAGTCGGGGACGATGCGCACGCCTTCAAAGAAACCGTTGGGTGCGCCCTGCGCATCCTTGAGCGGCACGAACACCCGCATGGTCCACTGGCCGTTGACCTGCAGGCTTTCGTAAAAAGACTTCAGGTAGGCAGGGCGGCCGTGCTTGGGCAATGAGGGCTCGAACGCCTCGCCCAGCGGCGTGACTTTCTCGGCGAGCTTTGCGCCCGACTGGTCGTAGATCTCGGCGATTTCAAAGATGCCACCGACAAGGATGGCGGCCGCTTCGGCGGCGGTCTCCTGCCGGCTGCGAAGGCTGGACTGTGGCGCGCCGTGCGCAGCGATGACGCGTTTCGATTCCTCGCCGGCAAACGCCACCAGTTGCTCTTCTGCGGCTTCGCGGGCAATGAACCACGCCACGGGACTGGCCACCGCTGCCATCAGCAGGCTCACCAGCCCGATGCGAACCGCCACACTGCGTTTGGAAAAAATCATGCACTGCCAGTTGAATGAATCAGTCCGCATTGTCCTGCGGTGGAACAGGCGGGCTTTTGATACGCCTCAAGCAGACGGGCTTCCGGGGGGTCAGGAACCGCGTGGCACCAGCAAATTCCCGTTGAAAAACAGCTTCAGCGCGGGGCTGGAATCCTG
>CAYSKY010000432.1:0-3573 GCA_964431425.1 uncultured Burkholderiales bacterium | reverse complement strand
CTTCCGCGGTTGGGCCCGGCGGCGCGGGCGGCGGGAGGGCACAGCCGGAAAGCGCGAGCAGCAACGCCAGCGCAAAGCCCTTCACAGAAAGGGCTGAAAAAACGGTGTGGCAGGAAATGGATCCAGAGCGCTTCATCGTGTTTTTCGGTTGGCGAAGACCTGCAGTTTAAACGCGCCTGCGCAAACTGCCCGCAAAGGTCACTGAAACTTGTGCTTGATCCGCAAGTCTTCTTTGGCCTTCACTTCCACGTTTGCTACGAATGGCGTAAACGATGTGTTGCGGACTTCGATCTTGTACTTGCCCGGCGCAAGCTTGTGCTGCTTCACGGGCGGAGACGTGCCGATCGACTTGCCATTGACGAACACTTCCCCCCACGGGTCGATGCTCAGCAGCACCGTCCCCAGCGTCAAGGGGGCCTTGGTGGCATCCGGCTTGGCCGGCTCCGCTTTGGGGGCCTTCGCGTCCGCTGCCGGCGCTATGCCGGCGGACGATGGTGCGGCACTCGCTGCAGGGCCAGCCGGCGATGGCGTCGTCATGCCGGCCGGGGAAGTTTCGGCCGGTTTTTCCGATGCAGCGACGGTGGCCGCCGGTGCACCGGAGTTGGCCGGGGTTGCCGAAGATGTGGGGTTGCCCGCTTCCGGCTTGATCGCGGTCGCAGCGGATTCCAATCGTGGCGGCGGTGGCGCCACGGGACTCTCGACGGGCTTCTTTGACATGAGCGCCGCCACCAGGGCAAGCACCACCAGGCCCAGTCCCGCACCGGACCACATGAGTTTGCGCTGGTCCTGGAAGAACGGTACCGGGGCTGCGGAAACGCCGTGGGTGCCAGTGGCGGCCGCGCGATCCGCGCTGCCCGCCCGTGCTTTATTGAGTGCGGTCTCGGATTCGCCCACGACATAAATTTCGTGCTCACGCACATGTTTGTCCGTGCGCGAGCCCTCGTAGCGGAACAGCTTTGCATACTCTTCGGAAATGACGGATACCACGTCGAAGAACGAGCGTGACACAACAATCTGGCCCGACTGTGCAAAGCTCATGATGCGCTGCGCGACATTGATGCCATCGCCGACAATATTCGGGTGGCCGTTGATGTCGCGCGCAAGCTTGACCGGCCCGAGGTTGATACCAATCCTGAGCGGCAGTTCAACGTGAATGGCATCGGAAACGCCATCGACCGGTGCAGCCGCAGCGACCGCGGCCCGGCTCACCAGGTCGCGCAGATTCATGCTGACAAACAGGGCATCCTCGGGGTCGCCGAGAAAACTCAGCGCGGCACCATCCCCGGTATCGAGAATCAGGCGCTGCTCGGGCGAGATGTCCGCCAGTGCCTCCGACAGCAGGTTCGTGAACCGGTCCTTGATCTGGATCTGCTCGGAAACAGACTTGCGCGAATAGCCGATGATATCGACAAACACGACGCTGCCGATGAATGTTCGGTTTCCCTGATCAAGCATTGCGCTCACGATGTTGTGTGCAGTCCGTCTGGTCGAATGCGAATTGTTGAGTGCGGATGATTCTATTCTTGTCTTGCTGCCGGCCGGCGCGCGAACGGGATGCAACCCGGCGTCAATGCCCCGACACGACTATGTTACCCAAATCCTGCGGCCATTCGGTGTTTCCACTAGCAAATTCAGTGCCGATCGCCGCGAACAGGGTAGGAATGCCAGGGCCTCAGGCACCGGGCCGGTCAGAAGTCCGGCTGATCCCCGGCTGGCAGTCCAGCAAGGACCCGGTCAACGGTGCGCTGTCCGGTCCGATCAGGTACACAAAATGGCCAGCCAGTTGCTCGGGCGCAATGTGCTTTCCGGCGTTTTCTCCCGGGTGGCTGCGGGAGCGCATTGGCGAAGCCACCGGCGAAGGCAAACAAAGGTTGAAGCGCACGCTGGTCTGCTCTGACTCTTCGCTCCAGATGGCAGTCATCGCTTCGAGACCGCTCTTGCAAACTGCGAATGCACCCCAGTAGGCTTTAGGCTGCATGGCGTGGGATTCTGTCAGAAAGACGACGGACGCATCATCCGCCCGCCGCAGCATGGGCAGGCAGGCTTTGGTGATGGCGGCTGGCACGGCCACGTTGACCGCGTAGTGGGTGGTCCACATCGCCAGATCCTGCAGCGCGAGGGGCATGGTCGAGATAAACGCGGAAGCCGCATGGAATATGCCGTCCAGACGGCCGGTCGCCGCGTGTATTGCCTGTGCGAAGGCATCGATTTCGGTCTGGGTCGTCTTGGCAAAGTCCAGTGGCAGGATGGCCGGCTGCGGGCCGCCCGACGATTCAATCTCGTCATAAACCGCTTCCAGTTTGGGAACGTTACGGCCGTGCAAAATCACGGTCGCGCCTGCCGCCGCAAACGCTCTTGCCGCCGCCCGTCCAAGGCCCTGGCCGGCTCCTGTGACAAGGATGACCTTGCCGGCCAGTGTGGATGCCGCCGGCTGGTAGGCGTCAGGGAGAAGTGAGACGGGTAGGATCATGGCGTGGATCGCGATTGGAATTGGAAATGTCTTATTGCCGCCGTTGCAGCGGCGGCACCACTGCGCACCGCACCCTCCAGCGTGGCTGGATAGTCACCCGCCACAAAATCGCCCGCCAGCCAGATGTTTGGTATCGCGGTTTGGGTGGCGGGACGGCGCCTCTGTGCGGCCGGCGTACAGGCAAAAGTCGCAAATTTCTCGGTAATCACCTTGCACCATGCCGGTTTGGGCAGGTCGGTGACGTGAATGGTCAGTTCCCGTAGAACTTGTGCAACCAACTGGTCATGCTCCATTGAGGAATGTGCGCCAGTCGCGGAAATCACCGCCGCAATGGTGGATTGGCCGGTGACGGAATCCGCAAACCCGGAACGATCAAAGAACCATTGCGCACAGCCCGTCGGCTGCCCCAGCATCAATTCGGGCAATCTCACCCTTTCGCCGAAGCGGAAATAGACGGTCACGATCGGCTCGTACGAAAGATCCGGGACGCTTATCGCGTCGGGCATTTGTACGGCGCCGAACTGATGGGGGCCAATGGCAACGATGACGCCGTCGAATTCCTCCGCACCGGTTGCGGTATGCAGCTTGACCGCGGATTCCGCCACGCAGATGCGTTCGGTGATTTCACCCAATCGGATGCAGCCATTGCGCGACTTGACCCATTCGCCCGCCGCCTCCGGAAACAGCCGCGACAGGTCGACCCTCGGTATCAGCAAGTCGCTCGCCTCGCGGCTGCCGTCAAGTGCATCGCGCAGCACATTGGCAAACACTTGCGCCGACGCGGCAGAAGGCGGCGTATTGAGCGCTGACAAGGTCAGCGGGATCCATAAGTACTGGTTCAGCCGCGCGGACTGCCCGGCCGATAACAACAGTTGTTCGACCGTGGATTCAGGATCAACCCGGTAATTCTGGTTGCGCAAGGTCAGCATGAAACGGACGGCCGCAATGCGGTCGGACCAGGTAAGACCCGATGCCCCTAGGAGACCGGCAAGTGTGTGTAGCGGTGCTGGCAATGCAGGTGCGTGCAGCGAAAAATGAGGCGGCATCGACAGGCGCAGAGGCCTACGGACCAACGCGTCCGACCCCACGACGCCCACGCGGTG
>CAYSKY010000431.1:0-3581 GCA_964431425.1 uncultured Burkholderiales bacterium | reverse complement strand
GAGCAACATCCGCCCACCTTCGCGCTGTGTGCGAACGGCAATCTCGCCGCCGGCATGCTTGCGGGCGTTTTCGATCAAGTTGGACAAGACGCGTTTGATGGCCAGTGGGCGCATGCGCAGCGTTGCCTGTTCGGCCAGGTCCAGCGTGACCGGCAGCCCGCCGCGCTGCGCGCGCTCGGCGGCGCCCTGGACCAGCAGGTTCAGGTCCACGGTCTCCAGGGGCTCCTTGCTTTCGTCGCGGGCAAAGTCCATGAACTGGTCGATCACGTCGTTGATGTCCTCGATGTCGCGTTCCAGATCGGCGCGTGTAGCGGGATCGGCTGGCAGCATTTCCAACCCGAGCCGAAGGCGCGACAGTGGCGTACGCACGTCGTGCGAGACCCCAGCGAGGAAGGTGGCGCGCTCCTGGTCGAGACGCTTCAAGTCATCGCGCATCTGGTTGAACGCCACCGCCACCGACCGGACTTCCTCGGGGCCCATCTCGGTGACGGGTGGCGGTTGCTGCCCGCGGCCGATGGCGGTGGCGGCCGCCGCCAGCGATTTCAGCGGACGATTGACGCGGCTCACCAGAAACACCGCCGCCGCCAGTGCCAGCAGCGCGCCGAATACGCCCCAGCCGGCCCAGGCCACGCTGAAGTCCTGCTCGACGATGCGGCTTTGCGGGAACAGCACCCAGTAGTAGCCGTCGCTGACGGGGATTTTTGTGATGAACGCGGCGGGTGGTGTCTTGCCCTCTCCGGTGGGACCCGGCCGTTGCGGGCGCTGCACCACAAAGATGTCGGCATCCGGGCCAAACTGCTCGCGCAGGCGCTCGCGGGCGGCGCGGATCACCGGGATGTTGGGGGCGGGCTCGAGTGCATCGTCACCGAAGGCATTGATGCGCTGCGCGGGCAGCACGCGGATGCCGCGCTCCTCGCGCAGCTTCAGCAGGAAATCGCGGTGCTGCGCAGGCGGGATGGTTTCCAGCGCGGCGCGAATGGTCTTGAGGTGGCTGATGTAGCCGGCCGCCACCAACTGGAAACGCGGTAGCTGCGAGTAGTAGCGAAAAAGCAGTACCGACGCCACCTGGCTTGCGATCAGCGCAAACACGATGACCAGCGCCGTGCGCGCCAGCAGTGACTTGGGTACCAGCGACATGGGCACCAGCGACATAAAGTGGGCGATCAGTGCGGCTTCGTGCCGTCGGGCACGAACATGTAGCCGAGCCCCCAGACAGTCTGGATGTAGCGCGGATTGGAAGGGTCTTCACCCAGCAGTTTGCGCAATCGCGACACTTGCACGTCGATGGCGCGGTCGAAGGAATCGTGCTCGCGGCCACGGGCGATCTCGGTGAGCTTGTCGCGCGACAATGGCTTGCGCGGATGCTGCACCAGCACCTTGAGCAGGCCGAACTCGCCGGTGGTCATGGGTACCGCCACGCCGTCGCGGGTGAGGGCGCGGGTGCCGAGGTTGAGCGAGAACGGACCAAACACTACGATTTCGTCATCATCGGCCGGTGCGCCGGGCGGCGGCAGCGGGCTTTGCCGGCGCAGCACGGCGTTGATGCGCGCCACAAGTTCACGCGGATTGAACGGCTTGGGCAGGTAATCGTCCGCACCCATTTCCAGGCCGACGATGCGGTCCACGTCATCGCCCTTGGCGGTGAGCATGATGATGGGGATGTTGGCCTCGGCCGCTGCCGAGCCGCGCAGGCGGCGGCAGATGGCGGTGCCGTCCTCGCCCGGCAGCATCACGTCCAGCACCACCAGGTCGTAACGGTTGCGGGTGAAGGCGCGGTCCAGTGCACTGCCGTCGGGCACGGTGTCGACGGCGAAGCCCTGTTCGGTGAGGTAGCGCTTGAGCAGGTCGCGCAATCGCAGGTCGTCATCGACGACGAGGATGCGGTGACGCGGAGGGGTGGGAGTAGTCATGACGTCATGGTAGTGGAGGAGGGCGCCCGGCACGGTGTCGCCAGACGGCCCAGTTGTAAGTAATTGTGAGCCAAACGGGGTGCTGTGTGCGCAGTGCGGCAGGGGCGTTACAGGTGGTTACCAGCCCGTCGAAACCGATCGAGACATGGGACGTTCTATCCCTTAACCTGAGGGCCATGACATCAAGCCGGTTCTTCAGGCTGCCAATCAGTCCACTTATCCACTTAGCGGAGAACACCATGAAAACCAATTCCAACGCACTCATCGCCACGCTGCTGACCGGGCTTGCCCTGACAGCCGCCACGATCGCACGCGCCGAAGCACCGGCCGATGCACCGAAAGGCGACCGCGCCCAGAAAGCCCAGAAGATGCAGAAACACTTCAAGGACGCCGACAAGAACGGCGACGGCCAGATCAGCAAGGAAGAAGCCGGCGCCTCCATGCCGCGCATCGCGAAGAATTTCGATGCCATCGACACCAACAAGGACGGCCAGGTCAGCAAGGAAGAACTGAAGGCCTTCCACCAGAAGCACGGTGGTCGCAAGGGCAAGCAGGCCTAGTCGGAGCGGACATCATGAAAACCCGCTCCCTGCTGCTGACGGTTCTTGCGCTTTCTTTTGCCGGCGCTGTACAGGCTGAAACGGCTGGTGCGGTGGGTGCCGCGCCCGCCCGCCACCAGGCCCTGTTGCAGCGGCTGGCGGCGGCAGATACCAATGGCGACGGCATGATCAGTCGTGATGAAGCGGCGGCACTGCCCAAGCTCGCAGCGCACTTCGACCAGATCGACACCAACCGTGACGGCCAGATCACCCGCGAGGAACTGCGCGCAGCCGCCATGCAAAGGGTGGCGGCTCATCTGCGCAAGGTCGATACCGACGGTGACGGCCGCATCAGCCGCGCCGAAGCGCAGGCCGGTGCCCCGCGTCTCGCGGCACACTTCGACCGGATCGACACCGATGGCGACGGCTTCATCACCCGCGAGGAGATGAAAGCCGCGATGCAGAAATTGCAGGCCGCACGCGCAGGTCGCTGATGTCCGTCCTGCGTGCATTTGGCAGCATGCGCGGCGGCGTCCGCAAGTGGCTGCCGATGGTGTGGAAGTATCTGGCGGTGGTGGCATTTTCGTGCGCACTGGCTTTCGTGATTTCCCACAACAGTGCTCGCGCCGCCACCCCTTCCGACGATACTTCCACTGCAGCCACCGCAGCCGCGCCTGACTACGCCGCGGCCGGCGCACGTGCAGTCAAGGTGACCGACGCCATCTGGCAGGATGACAAACGCCGGCGCGGCGTGCCGGTGAAGATTTATGCGCCGGCGTCGGAGAAGAGCGCAGGCGCCCGCGACCCGGTCCTGCTTTTCTCCCATGGGCTGGGCGGCAGTCGCGAAGGTGGCAAGCTGTGGGCGTCGCACTGGGCCAGCCATGGGTACGTAGTCGTGGTGGTGCAGCACCCGGGCAGCGATGAGTCGCTGTGGAAAGGCCGTGCCCCGGGGGAGATCGAGAAAAGCCTCAAGGGCGGCATGACGCTGAACAATCTCGGCCTGCGGGTCGGGGATGTGCATTTTGTGATCGACGAAATCATCCGCCGCAGCGCGGCGGGCGAGGCGGCATTCGCCAATGCCGATACCAAACGCATCGGCATGTCCGGCCATTCGTTCGGCGCGCAGACCACG
>CAYSKY010000430.1:0-3590 GCA_964431425.1 uncultured Burkholderiales bacterium | reverse complement strand
ATTCGGTGCACGCAAAGCCGGACAAGGACGACCCCACCAAGACCAACGCCACCTGTGCCAGCTGCCACGACTCCCACGCGGTGGTCCGCACCAAGCCGGGCACGCCCGAGAATGATGCCCTGCGGCTGGCTGTTCCCGCCAAGTGCGGCACCTGCCACGAAGAACACCTCGAGGAATACTCTGGCTCCGTGCACGGCAAGGCGGTGGTCGACAAGAAAGACCCGAAAGCCGCCATCTGTACGGATTGCCACAATCCCATGGGCGTCGACAAGACCAATGCAGACGAGGCAAAGAAGGGCATGCTCGCCGCCTGCAGCGGCTGCCACCAGGAAAATGCCAAGTCCTATCGCGACACCTACCACGGCCAGATCACCACGCTGGGCTATACCAACACTGCCATGTGCTTCAACTGCCATGGCAGCCATGACCTGCGCTCGCCGAAGGACCCGAAGTCCAAAGTGCACGTCGACAACCGCCTGAAGACCTGCCAGAAGTGCCACAAGGAAGCGACGGCAGGATTTGTCACTTACCAGCCGCACGGCAATGCCCACGATTTCAAACGTTACCCGCAGATCTGGCTGACGACGCACTTCATGGTCGGGCTGCTATTGGGAACGTTCGCCTTTTTCTGGCTGCACGTCATCCTCTGGCTGTATCGTGAAACACAGGACCGCAAGCAGGGCAAGACCCGGCCGGTGGTGGAGATCGCCAAGCTGGATATTCCGGCGGGCAAGCAGTTCCAACGCTTTGGTCCGTGGTGGAGACTGGGCCACCTGCTGTTCGCGGTCAGCCTGATGATTCTCACGCTCACCGGCATGACGCTGATGTACGCCGGCAGCTCGTGGGCGCCGGTCGTTATGAACATGCTGGGCGGCCCCAAGACCGCGGCCATCATCCATCGCGTCTGTGCGGTGGTGTTTGCCGGCATCTTCGTCATCCATCTCATTTACATCGTCATCAAGCTCGCCAAAACCTGGAAGACCTTCAAGATCTTCGGACCTGATTCGTTGGTCCCCGGCATCCAGGATCTGTTCGATGTGATCGCCATGTTCAAGTGGTTCTTCGGTATGGCCCCGCGGCCGGTATTCGACCGCTGGACCTACTGGGAGAAATTTGACTACTGGGCTCCGTTCTGGGGTGTGGCCATCGTCGGCTTCAGCGGCCTGATCATGTGGTTCCCCAACCAGACCGGCGCCTTCCTGCCGGGCTGGGTGTTCAACGTGGCGGTGATCACGCACGGCGAGGAAGCCTTCCTGGCGGCGGTGTTCCTGTTTACGGTGCACTTCTTCAACAATCACTTCCGTCCGGAGAAATTCCCGATCGATACCGTCATGTTTACCGGCGCGATGTCGCTTGAGCACTTTGCCCGCGACCATCCGCTGCACTACAAGCGGCTGGTGGAAACCGGTGAGTTGCACAAGTACCTGGTGGACGCACCGTCGAAGCCGATGGAGTTGGGCTCGAAGATCCTGGGCTTCACGCTGATTGCATTGGGCCTGAGGCTGCTGGTACTGAACACGATCGGCTTCTCCGGCAGCTGCGGCTGCCCAGCGGGAGGCCCGAGGGGGGGCGCAGACCCGGCCGCGGTCGCCGGTTCTGCGCCCCGCGTCCATTTGGGGGACACGCCAGGCATTGCCCAGCTGCGACCGCCACCGCCGCTACCTTGTGCAGCCTTGATGCTTATCAAAAGAGATGGCGCCGCGGGTGCTAGATTGGAGACGGAAATCAGCACCGGTTCCATGGCACGCAGCCTGCCATCTGAACCGGCGCTGTCTCCCCTGGCGGCGTCAGACCGGCAAGGGTCCGGGCATTGGCCCGCGCCCAAATACCGGACCGGCCAGCCAGGCAAGCGGAAATCACCGGCCACATGTTTCGGACCAGCCTCAAGCAAAAGGTCAGCCTCTACCTCGCCATCGCACTGTCGCCGGCGATCGTGCTGTTTCCGTTCCTGATCGTCGACCACCAGAAGCGGCACCTTCAGGACGAGATCGCCGCGCACGTCACGCAGATATCCGAGGTGGTCGTCAAGAGCACCCGCCACGCGATGATGATCAACAAGCGCGATCTCGCGGAAAAAATCATCCTCGACATCGGCCGGCAAAAAGGCATCGAGCGGCTGCGCGTCATCGACAAGGACGGCACCATCATCCATTCGAACCGGCCGGCGGAAACCGGCTTCTCGGTCGAGCAACAGGCCGCGCCGTGCGTGCATTGCCATGAAACCAGCAAGCCGCTTGAGCAGGTGCCCAATGAAAAGCGCTGGCGTATCTACACGACCCCGGAAGGCAAGCGCATGTTGGGCGCCATGGAACCCATCCGCAACGAGCCCTCGTGTTCCAATTCGACCTGCCATGAGCATCCAGCAAGCCAGAAGGTACTTGGCATCGTCGATATCGCCTATTCGCTGGATGAGGTCGACGCCGCCCTTAAAACGCACGGCATGGTCCTCACCGGTATCGCCGTCGGCGTCGTGCTGCTGATGTCGATTTGCGTCGGCTGGTTGTTGCAGCGTCTCATCTATGTGCCGCTGAAGGACCTGGAAGCCGGCGCCGATCGCCTGACACATGGCGACCTTGACCACCAGATTCCGGTGCGCAGCATCGATGAATTCGGCCGGGTGGCCGGATCGTTCAACCAGATGACCGGGGCATTGAAACAATCGACATCCGAGCTGCAGGAACTGGTGGAGACGCTCGAATCCAAGGTGGCGGAGCGCACCGAGGAACTGCGGCTCGCCGAAGCCGAGGTCGCGCAGGGCGAGAAACTGGCATCGGTCGGGCTGCTGGCATCGGGCGTCGCGCACGAGCTTAACAACCCCCTCACGGGCGTGCTGACCTTCACCTCGCTGCTGCGCAAGAAAATGCCCGACGGCAGCGCCGATGCCGAGGACCTGGACCTGGTCATCCGCGAGACCAAGCGCTGCGCCAGCATCATCAAGCGCCTGCTCGACTTTGCCCGCGAGAAGGTACCGGTCAAAGGCTTTTTCAGCCTCAACCAGGTGATCGAGGATACGGTGCGCTTCGTCGACCGCCCGGCTGCACTGCAGAATGTCGAAATCAGGATGGAACTGGATTCGGCCCTGCCGCAGGTCTGGGGCGACGCCGACCTGATCAAGCAGGTGGTGCTCAACGTCATCGTCAACGCCCAACAGGCCATCGAAGGTACCGGCCGCATCACCGTCCGCACCCGCTGGTTCGATGAGCCGCACCCCAAACCCGGCGTGGAGCCGGTACCGATGGCCGAGATCGCCGTCACCGATACCGGCTGCGGCATTCCCGAGGCGAACCTGCAACGCATCTTCGACCCGTTCTTCACCTCAAAGGAGGTTGGAAAAGGCACCGGACTCGGTCTATCGGTAAGCTACGGCATCGTCAAAGCCCATGGCGGTCGCATCAAGGTGGAAAGTACGGTTGGCAGCGGTACGACATTCCGCATTGAACTCCCGATCACCTCGCCCTTCGGCGAAGCCGAACAAGGAACAGCCACCCCGGCTGTTGAAAGCAAAACATGAGCGCCAGAATCCTGATCGTGGATGACGAGGACATCATCATCCGCAGTTGCACGCGAATACTGGAAGGGGACGACTACAT
>CAYSKY010000429.1:3401-3613 GCA_964431425.1 uncultured Burkholderiales bacterium | reverse complement strand
GAACAGCACCTCGGCGGCGGCGAAGCCCGGATAGATTTCCACGCCCAGCGACTCTGCCTGCGTGCCCATCCAGCGACACAGGTTGGCCAAGCTGATGATGTAGTTGCCATGGTTCTGGAAGCACTTGGGCAGCATCCAGCCCGGCGTGGCGTAGGAGGACGTTTCGGTGAGGAACATGAAGCGGTCGCCCGATACCGGCTGGTTCAGCGGCG
>CAYSKY010000429.1:0-3391 GCA_964431425.1 uncultured Burkholderiales bacterium | reverse complement strand
CCTTGTTCCTTCCAGTCGGGGAAGAGCTCGTTGAGCGCGATCGGGTCCATCACCGCACCCGAGAGGATATGCGCGCCGACTTCGGAGCCTTTTTCGACGATGCAGACGGTGGCATCGGCGTGCTGTTGCTTGAGCCGGATCGCCGCCGCCAGCCCGGCGGGGCCGGCACCGACGATGACGACGTCGTATTCCATCGATTCGCGTTCGGACATGGTGTGTTTTTAGGTGATGAACGGGAAGGGGGTTTTGTGCAAGGTCAACACGAGCCCGTATTATAGGCGGGTTCCCTCTCACGCCTGCCCCGGAGCCGCATGTCCGACGCCACCAGCGCCACCCGTGCCACCCTCGCGCCCGTCAAGATCTGGTCCATGACCATTCCCATCCGCTGGGCCGACATGGATGCATGGGCGCACGTGAACCACGCCGAGACTCTGCGTTACTTTGAAGAAGCGCGGGTGGCGTGGTCCGCGCACCATAAAGTGCGCCGCGAAAGCCGCGACGGCGGCTTTGTGGTGAAAAAGATCAGCGTGGAGTACCACCATTCGCTGGTGCACCCCGGCAACATCATCAGCGAGATCTTCACCGAACGCATCGGCAACTCCAGTTTCACGCTGCGGCAGGTGCTGACGCCTGATGGGAACGACAAACCCTCCACCACCGGCGAATTCGTCATGGTGTGGATGGACTACATCAACAACAAGCCCGCGGCGCTGCCCGAGCGCCTGCGCGCGGTGCTCGAAGGCCGGGAGAGCTGACATGGACAGACTCTGGCTTGGCCTGATGGCGGTGGCGGGCGGTTCGGTGATCGGCGGCTGGGCGCGCTGGGGTCTCTCAATGTGGCTCAATCCGCGCCACGGCTATTTTTTCTGGGGCACGTTCACGGCCAATGCCATCGGCGGCTTTCTGGTCGGGATTGCGGTGGCATATTTCACCCGCCATCCGGAACTCTCGCCCGAATGGCGCATGCTGGTCGTCACCGGCTTTCTCGGCGGCCTCACCACGTTTTCGTCGTATTCCGCCGAAGTAGTCACGCTGATCGAACAGGGCGAACTGGGTTGGGCGGCAACCGTGGCCACGGTGCATCTGCTGGCTTCGCTGCTGCTGACCGCGCTGGGGATTTGGACGTATCGACATGTGCTGGCGTAGCCCGTGTAGTTGCCCGTTCCTGCGACTGAATACTCCCGCTTGCCGATTCCTGCCGCGCCGCTCTTTTTCATGGGTTGCGACGACATAAAATGATCCGGAAGTAGGCGCGCGGCGGTGGCCGCCGGCCTGCAGCCGTTCAGGTAAGCTGGAACTAATCGACTCGGAACCGAATCCACCATTCCCGTTTTACATTCATTTGCCGGGAGAACCAGGATGATCAAGGACGCCATCACCTATGCTGAAAAAGCCTTCCTCGTCATCATCGCGCTCTTCACTGTTTTTGCGATGTACCAGGAGGTTGTAAAGGTCGTCACCCACTGGAATGTGGAATTGAAAGACCTGCTGCTGATGTTCATTTACGCCGAGGTGCTGGGGATGCTCGGCGCGTTCTACAGCAGCCACAAAATCCCGATCACCATTCCGCTGTTTATCGCCATGACAGCCCTGAGCCGACTGCTCATTTTGCAAGGCAAGGACAGCGACCCCGCGCTGTTGCTCTATGAAAGCGCGGCCATTCTGATGATTTCACTTGCGTGTGTGGCGATCGGTTACCACCAGAAGAACGCCGAGCAGATGGCGCGTGAGCACGCGGAAGAACACAACGCTTCGAAGAACTAGGGGCGTCCCGCCGGTTTGGTTTGAAAGTCGCCGGTCTGAGGTTGCACGCTTCAAGCGGGTTGTGCGAACGCAATCCATTGGCTGAAGAGAGGTGCTTGAATTGGTGGTGTGCAGGCTGTTTCCGGTTGGCCGCAGTGTCTGACCTTGAAGTGAGCCAAAAATGAAATTGCTCCACAAACAATTGGTGTCCGGGTTGTGCTCCGCACTGGCCATTGCCATCGTCTTCCTGGTGTGGCGGTCGGCGCCGACGCTCTTTGCCGATACGGTGCCGCCGGGCGATGATCTCCCGGCTCGCATTGCCTTTGTCGCGACCTGGCTGATCGTGCCGGGGCTGACGTTGCTCGCCGGTATCCTGGGCGCGTCGCGACGCGGATTTTACGAAGACGCCATAGACGGCACGCGAACGCCGAAAAGCCATAGCCTCGAAATCAACCTGCGGTACAACACAAACACGGTGGAACAGGTCGTGCTCGCAACGATCGCGTGGGTTTGCCTGGCGGTCACCTTGCCCCGTCAACACCTTGTTCTCATTCCCGCCATGGCATGGCTATTCGCGGTCGGCCGCATCACTTTCTGGATCGGTTATGCGTTTCACCCCATAGCGCGGACGTTCGGCATGGCGATGACGGCGGTACCAACTTTGCTGGCGTATGGGTGGCTGGTTTGGCAGAAGCTTGTTTGACGATCCCGCTGATTCGATGGGATTGACCCCGTGATCGTTGAAGCAGAAATCGCCATCAAAGCCACCCGGGCTGCAGCCTGGAACGCCATGACGGACATCGCGAATGCCGCATCCATCGTCAGCGGCATCGACGCCATTGAAGTGATCGAACAACCGTCAGCTGGCCTGGTGGGCCTGCGCTGGCGCGAGACTCGCATGCTGTTCGGCAAGCCGGCCACCGTGGAAAAGTGGGTCTCAGAGGCGGTCGAGAACACCATGTTCAGGACCAAAGCCGAAACCGGCGGATTTGTGTTTGTAACCACGACGAGCATTGCAGAACGTGATGGCAACCTGATGCTGACGAGTGCGCACGACTCGCAGCCGCAGACGTTTGTCGGCAAACTGCAAACGATTCCGATGAGCCTGTTTTTCAAAGGCATCATCAAAAAGGCCATCCTGCAGGACCTGAATGACATCAAAGCGGCAGTGGAAAAGGCCTGATGCCCCGCCGCCATACAAAGGGGAAGCGCTGACATGCTGACCGTCTTTGGCGAGGGCAGGGGCTTTCGCGTTGTCTGGCTGCTGGAAGAAATGGGGTTGCCGTACCGCCTGCGCCCGGTCGATCTGCTCGCCGGCGTCGAAAACGACAAGGAGTATCTGGCCATCAACCCGGCCGGGTTCATCCCAGCCTTGCAGGACGGCGATGTGACCATGGTCGAATCGATTGCGATCATGGAATACCTGCTGGCCCGCTATGGACCGACGCCGCTGGCGCCCGCACCGAACGATCCGGCTTTTCCCGCCTACCAGCAATTTCTGCACTTGGGCGAAGCGGGGCTTGCCGCCTCGATGTACATCGTGGTGGTCAGCCGCAATCGTGCGCCTGCAGGAGACGCGCAGAACTTCGGCGCGACCAAGGCGATGGAAGTGTTCCAGAGCCGGCTGGGATTGGTGACGCGGCAACTC
>CAYSKY010000428.1:0-3617 GCA_964431425.1 uncultured Burkholderiales bacterium | reverse complement strand
CCATGTAGGTGACTGACTTCGCTTCCAGCAGCGCACGCTTCACACCCTCTTCACTACCCAGGTCCGGAAGCTTGGCGCCGGCCTTGACGGCAACCCCGATGCCCACGGCCCCCAGATCTCGTCGCGACGCGGCATCAGTCACCCCGTCCTTTTCCACGGCGGCGAAATTTTCGAGCGGCAGGATGACGACGTCGGCTTTTTCGCCCGACGCCAGCTTGCGCCGCAGATCACCGGCAGTCGCGTACGTGACATTGAGCTTGTGCCCGGTTTTCTTTTCCCACTGCGGCGCGAGTTCCGTCAACGCCGGCTTGACCGCCCCGGCCGAGAACACCACCAGCTCGGCGGCTTGCGCCAGGGAAATTCCCAAAACCGATACCACCACTGCGGCGAGTGTCTTCATGTCAGCTCCGGTCAAGAAAGGCGAGCCGCCACAATAGCAAACGCGCGGCGCGCGTTTTGTTCCCGGTCGTCGCAGCACCTGATACCGACATGCCGCGACCGGTGCCGCGCAGGATTCAGGCTGGATGCCGATGCTTGCGCCAACCGCCGCGCGTGCCCGCCAGCACCGCCAGCGCGCGGCCCGCCGCCGGCAGGCTGGCATCGATTGTTGCGGCCAGCCAGCCGCGCGCAAACCAGTCACCCGCTGTCATCGGATCCCGGGTGGTAAACAGTTGCTGCGCCACTGCAAGATCATTGAGTTGCCCCAGCCTCTGCTGGGCCGGCCGCACCGCCGCCAGCAGGCCGCCCACCACCTTTGGCGACCAGAGCGCTGCGGTCAGTTCAACGCTGTAGCGGAATCGCTTGAGGCGTTTGCGTACGGCGTGACGCTCGGCACCATGCATGCCCGCAAACGCATCGGCGTCTTCACGCAGCCGACGCTGCTGGCCCCGCAATCGCTGCGCCGCCAGCGGTCGCAACACTGGCGACGCAGCATCCGGCGACCCGCGCGCGTAACGGATCAATTGCAGCATCAGGTCGTTGGCTGCCGCCGTCCGGAACGCCGCCCCCGGGTCCACGCCGTCGATCGCCAGCGCCGGCAGTTGCGGCGCGGGCAAGCCCGCCGCCTGCAGGGCCGGCAACAGCCACGCCTGCAGGGCATCGCGGTCGCGCGCGGCGCCGAGCGGATCAAACAGGGCCTTCAATTGTTCATTCCATGCGGACTCCGCCGCCGTGCCCGCGTCGGCAAAACCCTGTAGCGCCGTCCGCAGTCGCCGCAGCGCCACCCGCGCCTGGTGCAGATGTTCGGCGACGGCCGTACCACGGGCCAGTTCCGCGGCGTTGGGCAGCAAGTGGGCAAGGCACGCCGCCACCATGCGGCGCAGGGCGGCATCCACCTGGATTGACTTTTCGAGCGGCACCGCGCCGTCACCGGCAAACACCACTGGTCCGTACGGCTGGTTTCTCGCCAGTTGATCACCTCGGTCGGCCTTGGTGCGCACGTCCAGCCATAATTCAAACCGCGGCACCCAGCGGCGCGCCAGTGCCAACAGATCGCCCAGCGTGCCGGACTTGAGCTCAAACTCTAATTCGCACAACGACCGGCTGACCTCACCCGCCTGCAAGAAGCCCTCGTCGAGCGCGACTTCAATCACCGATGCGCCGCTCTTCATGAGGCGCAGGGTGCGTCTCACATCTGTGGTGAAGATCACCTGCAACGCGGTGCCGTCTTCCCCCAGCGCGGCGGCCAGTGCATCACCGGCCGGTGTGCCGGCGAACCGGTTCAGGTCGATATCCGGGATCGCGCCCGCCGCCGGTGCTGCGACAGGCAGCTCATGCTCAAAACGCGAGAACATGCCGTGGCCGCGTCCCTTGAGTGTCTGCACCCAGCGCCGGCCTTCGCGCCGCAGCCGCAACGCGATGCCGGCCGCCGCCAGTTTCCGGTCCGGGGTATCAACATAAAACGCGACCAGCCGCAGCTGTCGCACGCGGCCACGACGCAGCGCGGCTGCGACGGCATCGCGCCGCCCGTCAGGTACCTGGAACTTCAATTCGGTTTCGGTCACATAAACCTTTGTGGCGATCACGGCCGTCACTCAGGGATTATTATGGCCTTCGCCGCGATTCGCGGCGAGCACACCGGAACCACCGCCCCGCCATGAAAGTCACCATCCTCGACGATTACTTCGACACCCTGCGCACCCTGCCCTGCTACGGCAAGCTGCAAGGTCACGACGTCCGCGTCTTTAACGATCACCTCCAGGATGTGGACGCGCTTGCCGATCGCCTGCGGGACACCGAGGCGCTGGTGCTGATCCGCGAGCGCACCCAGATCCGCGCGCCGCTGATCGCACGCCTGCCCAATCTGCGCCTGATCAGCCAGCGCAGCGTTTACCCGCACATTGATGTGCCGGCCTGCACGCAGCACGGCGTGGTGGTGTGCTCCAACATGCATGCCGGCTCGCCGTCGTACGCAGCCGCCGAACTCACGTGGGGGCTGGTGCTCGCCTGTGCGCGCATGATTCCGCAGCAGATGGCGGCGCTGAAACAGGGGGTCTGGCAGACCGGAGTGGGCTCGACAGTGCGCGGCAAGACCTTCGGCATCTACGGCTACGGCCGCATCGGTGCGGTGGTGGCGGGCTACGCGAAGGCGTTCGGCATGCGGGTGCTGGTGTGGGCGCGGGAGGACTCGCTGGCACGCGCCCGCGCCGATGGTCACGAATGCGCCACGAGCAAGGAAGCCTTCTTTGATGAATGCGATGTGATTTCGCTGCACATGCGGCTGGTGGACGCCACTCGCGGCATCGTCACGCTGGCAGACTTGCAGCGCATGAAACCCGACGCCACCCTCATCAACACCAGCCGCGCACAGCTGGTCGAAAAAGGCGCGCTGGTGGCGGCCCTGAAGGCGGGCCGTCCGGGTTTTGCAGGGGTGGACGTGTTTGAAGAAGAACCGCTGCGCGATCCCGCCCACCCGCTGCTCAACATGCCCAATGTGGTCTGCACCCCGCACGTCGGCTATGTGTCGCGCGATGAGTACGAACTGCAGTTCTCGGACATTTTTGACCAGGTTGTGGCATTCGCTGCCGGCAGGCCGATCAACGTCATCAATCCGGACGCGCTGGCAACGGGCCGCGCATGACCCACCGCGAACGTTTCCTGGAATACCTGGCGCGCTACGCGGACCGGGATATCGCTGCGATTGACGCGATGCTCGCCGGGGATGTCACCCTCACCGACTGGAACATCACGGTCAGAGGCAAGGCGGCCGCCCTTGCCGAAACCGCGAAGAATTTCGCGTCAGCATCCTGTATTGCCATCACCCCGCGCAACCTCATGGAAAGCGCTTGCAGCGTATCGGCCGAATTGCACATCGTGGTCGACGGCAATATCGACCTGTACGTGGTCGATGTCCTCGACTTTGCGCCAACCGGGAAAATCACCGCGATTCGCGCCTATCGAGGGCAGGCGCCCGCCTGAGCCTTTCCGGGCACAGACCGGCCGGTCATCGCCCTTTATTACAGCGCTGATACAAAACATTGTTAGGTGAAAGATCACCCGCGAGAGCATGGTGGGGTCCGTCGCGCGCGTCCGCGCCGGCCATCAAGCAAGGTGCCGCTTCGAGCACCCACCAGGAGAACAAGCCATGAACACGCCTGACACCGCCGAACAAGCCGCCC
>CAYSKY010000427.1:789-3629 GCA_964431425.1 uncultured Burkholderiales bacterium | reverse complement strand
GCATCTTCCACCACGCGCAGATGGTATTCGGCGGCGATGTCATACAGCCGGCCCATGTCGCAGGGCAGGCCGGAGAAATGGGTCGGTATCAGTGCCTTGGTACGTGGCGTGACCGCGCGCTCGACCTGCTCCAGGTCCAGGTTGCGGGTGTCGAGGTCGCAATCCACAAATACCGTTTTGGCCCCCATTTTTTCGATCATGTTGCCGACCGAGAAAAACGTCATGGCCGAGGTGATGATCTCGTCGCCGGGTTTTACGCCGATCACCCGGAAGGCGACTTCCATGGCGGCCGTGGCCGAGGTGAACACACGCGCCGGACGACCACCGTGGTAGGCCGACAGCGCTTTTTCGAAGGCTTGCACCTGCGGGCCGCTGGCGATCCAGTGCGAGAGCAGGGTTTCCTTGACGGCGTCGCCCATGGCTTCCGTCAGCGTGGGCCGTGCGAACGGCAGATACGCAGGTGTGCTCATGAGCGCGCCACCAGCCAGACGCCGATGATGATGAAGCCGATCCCTACCAGTTTTTGCACGGCCAGCGATTCGCCGAACAGCCACCAGGCGGCAAAGGCGTTGACCACGTAGCCAATGGAGAGCATCGGGTAGGCCACGCTCACTGGCACGCGCGAGAGCGCCATGATCCACACCACCACGCTGACCGCATAGCAGGCGAGGCCACCCATGATGTGCGGCTGGGTGGCGAACTGCATGCCGATGGGCAGGATATTTGCCGTGCTGAATTCAAAATGCCCGACGCGGGTCGTGCCGGCCTTGAGCAGTAGCTGGGCGGCGGCATTGAGCAGGACACCGGTCAGGATCAGGGAAAAGCTGACGAGATTCACGAAGCAGTCTTTTTGAGCGCGATGCGGCGGGGGTCCTGATGGATGATGTCGAAGCCGAGGCCCATCGCGCGGATTTTGTCGAGATGCTGAGGGTGAATTATAGCGATGGCGGGCCCCGGGGCGTTCCAGGCGGCGGGGAAATCGTCCTCTTTCGCAATCACCTTCGACGGCTCCATGGTCTGCCCCAGTTCGAATTCATCGACGTATTCCACCAGCGTGAGGGTGCGCTTGAGGTAAAAGGTCAGCGACTGATCGTAGGTCAGCACCGAGTACAGCCGCGTTTCGGGTGTGAGGTGCGGCAGCACTGCCTGCGCGGCGGCGGCGCCGGACTGCTGGGGCGAAAGCTTTTCGTAGCCGCGCTCGATGGCTTCGATGCCGACCATGGTGCCGAGGCTCATCACCGCCACGCCCAGCCATTTGCGGTTGGCGCGCAACAGGAAGAACGCGATCAATGCCGCCACGCCTATCGCCAGCGCGGCGCCCGTCACCCACAGGCTCATGGCTTCATAGAGCATGCGCTGGAAGTCATGGTCGGCGCGTTTGGCGGGGGCGATCCACGCCTGCCAGGCACCCAGAAACGCCAGCGGGCCAATCGGCAGCACCAGCCACGCGAGCCGCCGCGAATCCGCCAGCTTCAGGTAGTGGGCGATGACAATGCCCAGCACCGGAAACATGGGCAGGATGTAGGCCGGCAGCTTGGAGTTGGATTTGCTGAAAAACAGCAGGATGAACACGCTGAACAGCAGGAAGAACTTCAGCGGCGAAAACGCATGGTGGGTGCCGGACAGCCGGGCCGGTTCGCGCCAGCCGGCAATGCAGGCAGGGATGAACGTGACCAGCCAGGGCAGGAAGCCCACGAACAGGATCGGGAAAAAGAACCACCATGCCGCCTCGCGCCGGTGACCCGGCTTCAGGAAGCGCTCGAAATGCTCATGAATGAAGAAGAACTGCGGGAATTCCGGGTTCTGAATCGACACCATCACAAACCACGGTGCGGCGATGGCAAAGAACACCAGCAGGCCGCGCAGCCATTCGAGCTTCAGCAGCAGCCGGAAATCGCGGTGCACCGCGCAGTACAGGAACAGTGCCGCGCCGGGAAAGACAATGCCGATGAGTCCCTTGGACAGCACCGCGCCGGCCATGCCCGCCCAGGCCGTCAGCAGCCAGCGCCGCCGTGATGCATCGTTGCCAGCCGACTGGGCGATGGCAAACGCGCAGAGCGACAGGGTCATCCAGAACGTCAGGCCCATGTCGAGGGTGACGACTTCGCTGAGCGCCGCAAAGTAGGGCGCCGACAGCAGCACCAGCCCCGCCAGCAGGCCGGTTTCCTCGTCGAACAGACGTTTGCCGGTGTAGGCGGCCAGCAGGATGCAGCCCAGGCCACAGAGCGCCGTGTAGAGGCGCGCCGTGAAATCGCTTTCGCCAAACAGTGAAAACGAGACGGCCGTGGCCCAGTACTGCATGGGAGGCTTTTCGAAATACTTGAGGCCGTTGAGGCGTGGTGTGACGAAATCGCCCGAGAGCGCCATCTCGCGAGAAATTTCGGAATAGCGACCCTCATCGGGATTGGCCAGCTTGCGGTCCCCCAGGCCGTCAAAGGACAGGAACAGCACCAGGACGGAGAGCAGGATCAGCAGCGGGCGGGGCAGGCGGATGGGCATGGGAAGGAAACCGGGAGGGCAGGGCGCGCGTGATGCGATTGCGCGGCGGGTGGCGAAATTCTATAGGGGTGGCGACCGGGTGTGTTGAAGGCGGCCGTTTATCGGACCTTCCCCGGCGCCCGCCCGGGGGCAAATTAGCGCCCAGGCAAAAACAAAAAATGCACCCCCCCCCCGCCCCGGGAGGGCAAACGGCCCGGCAGGGCGCCCCTAGAGGCTTTATGCCGCGATCACAAGCCGGGCAAAGGGGTTTCACCCGCCCAGTGCGCCAGCCAGCCCTTGGCGACAAACTGCAGCGAGAGCGTCGCGCCCGGAGCCGAGCCCGGCACGGTGCGTGTCTGGAG
>CAYSKY010000427.1:0-779 GCA_964431425.1 uncultured Burkholderiales bacterium | reverse complement strand
ACCTTCCCCGGCGCAGGCCGGGGTCCAATTTCGCGCCATGGAACAACGAAAATTGGCCCCCGGCCTGCGCCGGGGAAGGAGCGTTGTGCCCGCAACGAGTCGCTTCAGGTGGATTTCAGCAGCACATCCACCGCCCCGGAACCGCCGTCCGACGGCGCGGCATCGCAAAATGCCAGCACTTCGTCGCGTTGAGACAACGACAGCCGCACTTTGTTTCGCATCACCGGAATATTGTTGGGCGAGCGCGTACCCCGGCCGTGAACGATGCGAATGCAGCGGATGCCGGCATGACGTGCGTGGCCGATGAAGCGTGCCAGTTCCCCGCGCGCGCCGTCGGTGGTCATGCCGTGCAGGTCCAGCGTGGCCTGCACGATCCACTGGCCGCGCTTCAGTTTGCGCAACACCTCGGCCGGCAACCCCGGGCGCAGGAAGGTGATGAGGTCGCCGTTTTCAATGTCCGCGTCCCAGCCGGAGGTGTCCTTCATCAGGTCGGCGGGGATGGCGGCGTCGTCTTCCATGCGCTTCTTGGCGATGGGCTTGGGGCGCGGCTTGTCCAGCGCGGCGCGCGGCTTCGCGGCAATGGGCGCCACGCCATCGGCGGCCATTTCGGCACGGCACAGGTCGTCTTCGGTGGGAACGTGTTTGGACATCAGGGCGGGAGGGAAAAGTGGCCAAACTCAAGCATTGGCGCGGCTTTCCGGGCAAAAATGGCCTGGAAGGCGCGCGGGTGCTGGGGTTTGCATTTTGTGTGCTCTCACGGGGTCGGTGCAGCCCATACC
>CAYSKY010000426.1:0-3636 GCA_964431425.1 uncultured Burkholderiales bacterium | reverse complement strand
GCTGTATGCCACCGGCACCCGCACCGTGCGCGGTCTGGAGGCATTGACCCTGTCCGTGCCCCCCACGCCCGGCCACGCCATCCCGATGCGGCCCAACAATTCGGGCCTGTTTACCGTGGGCGGCGTGTTCAAGCAAAACGGCTATGACCCGATCTACATTTACGGCGGCTACAGCTACTTCGACAACATGAACGCCTTCTATGGCGGCAACGGCTACACCGTCATCGACCGTTCGGCCCTCGCCAAGGAAGACATCACCTACGAAAACATCTGGGGCGTTGCCGACGAAGACCTGTTCAAACTGACGCTGCGCGAGATCGATACGCGCGTGGCGGCCGGCAAGAAGGTGTACGCGCACGTCATGACCACCACCAACCACCGGCCGTTCACGTATCCGGAAGGCCGCATCGACATTCCCTCCGGCAAGAGCCGCGAGGGGGCGGTGAAATACACCGACTACGCCATCGGCAAGTTTGTCGAGGACGCGCGCAAAAAGCCGTGGTTTGACGACACGGTGTTCATCTTCGTGGCCGACCACACCTCGATCGGCCGCGGCAAATCAGACCTTGAAACCTCGCGCTATCACATCCCGATGGTGATCTATGCGCCCAAGTGGATCCAGCCGCAGGTGGTGGACACCATGGCCTCGCAGATCGACATTGCGCCGTCCATCCTCGGGTGGATGAACCTGCCCTATACCTCCGAGTTCTTCGGCCGCGACATCTTCCGTGACGGCAAGGGATCGCCGCTGTATCTGGCGCATTACCAGACGGTGGGCTACATCGACGACGCCATGCTGGTGGAACTGCGCCCGCGTCAGCAGACGCGCATCTACAAGCAGGATACGAGCGATATCGTCAAGAGCGAGTCCGCCGAGCAGGCGAAACTGCGTGGTATTGCCATCTACCAGACGGCGGCGAAACGGTTTTCGAATGATCGTGTGCGCAGCGCGCAGGGGGCGGCCGCTGCAGCACCGGGACCATCCGCCGCCACACGCTGAGGCTGGCGGCGCCGGCAAGCCGGCACTCGAGGGCGAAACTCAAGCAATGGCGCGGCTCCCGGGCCATTTTTGCCCGGAAACCTGCGCCAATGCTGGACTTCAGCTTTTCGGTACGATCAGAATCTTGCCATCCCGCTCGCCGGCGGCTGCCGCGGCAACGGCTTCCTTGATCTGCGTGACGTCGTAGGTGGCGTGGATGCGCGTCTTGAGTTTGCCGGTGGCGATGAGCTTGGCGACTTCACCGAACACCGCCATCTGCCGCGCAGGCTCGGCCTTGCGAAACCAGAAAGCCAGCCAGAAGCCACGCAGCGTGACGTCCTTGAAAATGAACGAGCGCGGTGAGATCACGCAATCCTCGCCGCTCATGATGCCGTAGTTCACCAGCGTGCCGCCCTCGGTGAGGCAACTTGACAAACGATTGGTCGCTTCGCCGCCGACGGCATCAATACCAAGGCGGATCTTTGCGCCACCGGTCGCTTCAGCCACGCGTTTGGCCAGGCCCGGGCCGTCCACCAATACCACGTCAGCACCGGCGGCGGTGACCGCAGCGGCAGCCGAATCGCGGCGCACGATGTTGACCGTTTTCCAGCCCTTGATCTTTGCCAGTTGAACAAGGTATTCACCCACACCGGAGTTGGCCGCGTTCTGGATCACCCATTCACCGGGTTCCAGGGTGACGAATTCGGTGAGCATCAGCAGCGCGGTGGGCGGGTTCACCGTCATCATCGCCAGTTGCAGCGGATCGGCCTCGTTGGGCAGCGGCATCAGTTTTTTCGCCTCGCCCACCACATGCGTGGACCAGGTGCCACAGCCGACCGGCAGCAGCACGGTCTGGCCGATCGGGGGTGCGGTGACGTCGGGGCCGTGTGCGATAACCTTGCCCACACCTTCATTGCCGCCGGTGGCGGGCAGCGGCGGCAGCATGCCGTAGGCGCCGGTCAGGGTCAGCACATCGGAGGGATTAATGGGGGCGGCCAGCACCTGGATCAAAACCTGTCCGGGGGCCAGCGGCGGCAACTCGAAATCCACCGCGTCGATGAACTCCTGCGGCACCGGGCCGCGCTGTGCGTATTGGGCTTTTTTCATGCTGATTTTTCTCTTTCGGGCCGGTCGAAAATGGAAAATCAGTCTAGCACGCGTTAACGCGTGCCCAGGTCACGCGGCGGCGGTCTGCGGCCTCACAATCGGGGCTTCGCGGATGGGCAGGTTGGCGACTGCAGCCAGTGCCGCCAGCGCGATGTCGGCCCACCACATCCAGTCGTAATTTCCCTGTGTGGTGATGGCGATGCCGCCCAGCCAGGCGCCGAAGAATCCGCCGATCTGGTGCGACAGCAGCGTGAGGCCGAACAGCGTGCTGAGGTAACGCGTGCCGAACAATTTGCCGACCACACTGGCCGTCGGCGGGACCGTGGCGAGCCAGGTCAAGCCCAAGCCGGCCGCGAACAGGTAAAACGTCATGTCGGTCTTGGGCGCCAATAGGTAAGCGATGACCAGCAGGCTGCGCGAGCCGTACATCCAGAACAGGATCATCTTGCTGCGGTAGTGCTGCACGCCCCAGCCGACCAGCAGGCTGCCGGCGATATTGGCAAGACCAATGATGCCAAGGGACCAGCTGGCGACCTGTGCCGGCAGTCCGCACAGCTGCACTTCACCGGGCAGGTGGGTGACAAGAAACGCGATGTGAAATCCGCAGGTGAAAAAGCCGGCGTGCAGCAGCAGGTAGCTCCGGTCAGCCATGGCTTCGCGCAATGCCGCGCGCAGCGTTTGCTCCGGCTGTGCGACGCTGGCTGTGGCTCGCGTGGCCGTTGCGGGACGCTTGAGCATGCCGGCCAGCGGCAGCGCTGCCAGTGCGGCCAGCGCCAGCCCCCACATCGCCCCCATCCAGCCGATGGACTGGATGAGACGTTGCAGGACGGGCGCGAAGATGAACTGGCCGAACGAGCCGCCGGCATTGATGATCCCCGAAGCCATGCCGCGCTTCTCGGCCGGTATGTGGGCGGCGGTGGCGCCGATCAGCACCGAAAAACTGCCGACGCCCGCGCCCGCCGCGCCCATGATGCCCAGCGAGAAGATCAGGCCCCAGCCGCTCGACATGAACGGCGTGATGGCTGACCCGATGGCGAGGCACACCAAGCCGGCTACCAGCACGCGGCCGGGGCCGTATTTGTCGGCGATGGCGCCGGCGATGGGCTGGATGGCGCCCCATGAAAACTGGCCGATTGCCATCGCCAGGCTGATGGTGGCGATACCGAGGCCGGTGGTGGTGTTCAGCGGCGAGACGAACAGGCCCAGTGAACGGAACGACCCCATGGTCACCATCAGCACGGCCGCGGCGGCCAGCGTCACGGTCCAGTAGTAGCGCGTGGGATTGCTGCTCGTCATGTTCAGTTTTCCTCAGGCAGGCCCGGTTTGAGCTGCGCCAGTGCCTGTTCGAGTTGACCGTTGAGATCGTCAACGAAGTTACGGCCCAGCTGAGCCTCCAGCGCCAGTTGTGCCTCGCGCCAGACCTGGTGGGCGCGGTCGCGGAAGCGCTTGCCGGCGGTGGTGAGCACCAGCCGCCGTTCGCGGGCATCGGTGCCTTCCACCTCGGCGATCCAGCCTGCATCGATCATGGGCTTGAGGCCGCGGGTGAGGGT
>CAYSKY010000425.1:1321-3642 GCA_964431425.1 uncultured Burkholderiales bacterium | reverse complement strand
GCCATGATCCGCGTGAGATTCGGCGCATAGAGCTTCGCCACCGGCATCTGGTCGAAGAACAGGTTGCCTTGCAGCGTCGCGCCGTGGCAACCGGCACACCCGAGTATTTTCAACTGCCGTGGCGCATCCGCCAATTCCGCCGCGCTGGGTGCAGACAGCACCAACGCGGCCGGGGCTGCCACCGGCTGCAGCGCCTGACGGGACAACCACCACACCACTCCCGCGATCAACAGCGCCAGAACGATCAATCCGATCACCACATAGGCCAGCCAACGCGCGAAAGTTTTCATGTTGCCCCCCCTGTCGGCGTAGTTTAGCGAAAGTTGGTGAAGCGGGCTGGGCGGGAGGCGCGTGGATGCTGCACCCACGCGCGAGTTGCGGCAGCGGGTACCGGATCAGCGCTGTATTTCCAGTATCTCGGAGCCGGTGGTGGCCGCCCATTGCTTCAAAAGCGATTCCACATCTTCGTCCGGGTGCACCGCAACGCCCAACCGACGTTCACGCGTCCACGGGGTTTTCAACTCATGGTCATGTTGCTCGTGCGGTCGTCCCTCACTGCATTGCCGGCACAGTATGCGCACGTTACCGCTCCAATCCTCCACCGAGCTTTGCAGCGGCGCAACGTCCCGTTCCAGCGATTCAACGTCCGTCATGTCATTCAGCCGGACGGTCACGGTCCACGTTTCGAATGGAGACCGTTCGAACAGTTCCAGCACGTTGAACACCGGATATTCCTGGTCGCCGTTCATGCGATGGCCTTCGGCCGCGCCGTCGTGCAGGACGATGTCGCCGAAATGAAACCCGGACTCGGGATAGGGAATATTGACGATGCGCGCCCGCACCGGATCGATTCGTCGCGCCCAGACCACTTCGCCACGCTCGTCGGGGTTGAGGCGGACCGGCGTCGGACCAAAATCCAGGCCGGTCGGTTCACCCTCGCCCGCCATTTCAACACCGTTTTCGTGCCAGGCTTTTCGCACCACATCCCAGCGCCGCAAGGCCGTTGCCGCAATGGCAATATTCCAGCGTGTCGCCTCATCCTCCGGGTCCAGCGCATTTGCGGTGAGATTGTGGTCGAACGAACGCTGCCAGTCGCCGCGGTACTTGTAGATCAGGCCGAGGTTGTAATGCGTGCCAGCCTGGTCGGGCGCGAGCTGTATGGCTTCCTCGTACTTGGCGATGGCCTCATCCTCGCGCCCTTCCTCATGGAGAGCCTCGCCTTCCTCATGCAGTTTCTGTGCGCGATGCTGGTTGAGCGAATGGATTGTCATCGCGCCATTTTAGCGGCGTTGCGCGGCAATGGCAGCGAGGAACCGCGACCTTTCTGGTGCGGTTCCCTGCCGGCGTCATATTGTCCCGGCTACTTGCCCGCCGGTGCTGCCGTTGGTGCTGCCGGTGCCGGCTTCGCCGCTTCTGCCGGCACGGCCGGCGGCGGATTCAGCGGCTTGTCGGACGGCAATTCGGCCGAGTCCGGCTTGGGCGCGCCGATGTGCTGCTCGATGGGCGGCAAGGTGTGCGCGATGCCCTTGTGGCAGTCGATGCAGGTCTGACCCTGGTTGAGCGCGATCTGGTGCAACGCGGCGGCGCGACGGTTCTGCTCGGCGTAGTCCATCGACAAGTAGTAGTGACAGTTGCGGCACTCCTGGCTGTCGTTCTTTTTCATGCGTTCCCACTCGTGCTGCGCCAGTTCCAGCCGTTTGGCGTTGAACTTTTCCGGCGTGTCGATGCTGCCCAGCGCCTTGTGCAGCAGTTCGTTGCTCGCCTGGATCTTGCGCATGATCTTGGGGATCCACTGCTTGGGCACGTGGCAGTCCGGGCAGGTGGCGCGCACACCGGTGCGGTTCTGGTAGTGGATGGTGTTGCGGTATTCCACGTAAACGTTCTTCTCCATCTCGTGACAGGATATGCAGAACGCTTCGGTATTGGTGGCTTCCAGCACGGTATTGAAGCCGCCCCAGAACACGATACCGGCGATGAAGGAGATTCCCAGCGCGCTGGTGGCAAGTCCCCAGGCCCACTTCGCCAGCTTGGAAACCTTGCCGGCCGGTTTGCTGCTCACATCGAGTTGGTCGGTCATGATGTCCGCCTTACTGCAGGCCGCGGGCGCGCTTGAAGGTGTTTTCCACCAGCGGCTTCGCGTCGGTCTGCGCAACGTGGCACTGGTTGCAGAAGTAGCGGCGCGGGCTGATGTTGTCCAGTTCCTGTCCGCCGCGGTCGCGGAAGTGCGTCACGCTGACCTTGGTGGCACCGCTGCCTTTGGTTTTCTGCCAGGCATGGCAGTCCATGCACTTGTTGAAGTTGGCCGTGATGCTGTAGCCGGC
>CAYSKY010000425.1:0-1311 GCA_964431425.1 uncultured Burkholderiales bacterium | reverse complement strand
CTTGGTGATCTGGTAGCCGTTGGTGGTGTGCGGAATCAGCGGCGGCTGCTGCACGAAGTCGCGGTCGCCCACGGCATGGTCGCGCTCCTGGTGCGAGGCCATCGGCGGGTTGTCCTGATTCACAGGCGTTCCGCCGCGCAGGCCCTGCACCTTCACCGGCTCCGGGGTTTTTTCGGGTGCGGCCTGCACCGCAAACGCGGCAACGACGGCGGTGGAGAGCAGCAACTTCAGGAGGGCATGGACCTTCATGGTCAGTCCTTTCTGGTATCAAAACGATGGGTGAATACGAAGACATCCGGGCCGCAGACATCGATGCAGCGGCCGCAATTTGTGCAGGCGGAATCGGTGATGACGGGCCCCGCGCCGCCCTTGCCTTTGAGCGCGGGCAGGATCACCTGCGGCTCGGGGCAGACGGCGTAACAGTCGGCACAGTCGTTGCATTGGCTGGCGTGGCGCGCCGAGATGCGCAGCAGGCTCTTGCGACCGATCAGCGCGTAGGTGGCGCCCACCGGGCAGACATGGCCGCACCAGCCGCGCGGCGCTACCAGCAGATCAAACAGGAACACCCCCGCTGCCGCACCCCAGGCCACGCTGCCACCAAAAATAATGGCGCGCTGGGTCATCGAAACCGGGTTCACAAATTCCCACACCGCCGAGCCGGTGACGGCGCAGGCCAGCAGCACCGCGCCGATCAACCAATAGCGCAGCGACGCATCCGGCGCGCGCCCACCGGTCATATTCAATTTGCGGCGGAGCCAGCCGGCCCCATCGGTAACGGCATTCACGGGGCACACCCAGCTGCAGAACACCCGCCCGCCCAGCAACGCATAAACGGCCACCACCACACCGGCGCCGATGATTGCACTGGTCTCCGGCCAGTGGCGCGTGGCAAGCACCTGCAAGAATACGAACGGGTCGGTGAACGGCACCACATCCAGCAACAGGCTGCCGGAGAGATTGCCCTTGATGATCCAGATACCCGCCAGCGGGCCTAGCAGGAACAGGCCCAGGACGGCGAGCTGCGAGAAACGCCGCAGCAGCAAATAGCGATGCGCCCGCCACCAACCCTTTTCGGCCACGGCGCTGCCGGGCAGGACGATGGCGTTCATGGCTTCGGCTCCATGGGCGCGGGCGGATAGGCTTCGCGCCCCGAGCGCAGCGGCACCAGGTCTCCCGACACGGGCGACTCGGGCAGTCGCTGCACCGGCTGGCCGAAGCGGGGCCGCCCGGCCTGGTTGCCCGCCTCCCAACCTTTGCGATAGTGATGCCCCAGCTCGCCGCGCGCGAGTGTGGCCGGCAGCACCTTGATGG
>CAYSKY010000424.1:0-3653 GCA_964431425.1 uncultured Burkholderiales bacterium | reverse complement strand
ATCCAGATGCGCACGGGTTCCGGCAAATACGCCATGGTGGTCGGTCGCATCACGGCCTTCGAGCCGCCGCACAGGTTCGCCCACACCTTTCGCTTCACGCAATACGACGACCCGGAGTGCGAGGTGATCTATCAGCTGAAGCAGCTGCCCGCCGGCGTGGAATGCATTCTCACCGTCGACCGCATGCCGGTCGGCACCAAAACGGCGAAGGACATGGAGGGTGGCGGCAGCATGATCACCAACACGCTCAAGGCGGTGGTGGAAACCGGCAAACCTTCACTGGCAACACGCCTCATGTATTTTGTGTTTGCCAACATGGAGTTCGTGTTGTCAAAGAAATCGCAGGTGCAGAACTGGCCGCTGAAGTAGCCTAATTTCGTCAATTCCGCCAACAGGACAATGAGAGGAGGACCGAATGGGTAAAGTTGAAGATGCAATTGCCAGCATGAAAGCCAACCTGGAGAAGAATACCGGCAAGTCATTCGATGCCTGGGTTGCGATGACGCGAAAGAAGGCCTTTGCGAAACACGGTGAAATTGTGGCCTGGCTCAAGGCCGAGCACGGGCTCGGTCATGGCTATGCAAATTCCATCGCGCTTGCCGCCC
Source organism: uncultured Burkholderiales bacterium (assembly GCA_964431425.1). Taxonomy (GTDB): domain Bacteria; phylum Pseudomonadota; class Gammaproteobacteria; order Burkholderiales; family Usitatibacteraceae; genus UKL13-2. The sequence goes on along the minus strand of CAYSKY010000424.1, from coordinate 3,048 downwards.
GGGAAACCGGAAGCGCGCCAGCCGCCGGCAACGAGCTGCTCGAGGCGCAATATGCCGGTGCCAAAGCGGCGCTCCGGCCGATTTATGACGCCGTTGCCGCAGCCGTCTCCAAGCTTGGTGCGGACGTGGAAATTTCCCCAAAGAAAACCTGCGTCAGTTTTCGCCGAAGCAAGCAATTCGCATTGATCCAGCCATCCACCGGCACGCGGGTCGATCTTGGCGTCAACCTGAAAGGAGAACCGGTGACGGATCGACTGGAGGCCTCGGGCAGCTTCAATGCCATGGTTTCCCACCGGGTACGGCTTTCAACCCCCAAGGATGTGGACGCAGCCGTCAAGGCCTGGTTGAAGAAAGCCTACGAGTCAGCTTAGTCCGTGCCACCAAGTGCACGCTGCCCGGAACGGCGCATGCAGGTGTGCTCCCAAGGCACTAGCTTCCGGGCCGCCAGCCGGATTGCGCCATGGCGTCAAGCAGGTCCGCAATCACTTGCCGCGATTTCGACTGGTGCACCGGCAGCACGATCACATCACCCGCCGCAGCTTCGTCGAGCAAACGGTGCGCCGCCGCCACTTCATCCAATTCGACAGCGATGCGCTCCGCAGCGAACCCGGAACGCAGCAGCCCTTCCTGGAGCAAACGCGGCACCTCACCCGGCTCCCGCCCACGCAACATGGTGGGCAATTCCTTGATAAGGATGGCATCGGGGTGTGCGGCGGCCGCGGTCGCCGCCAGTTCCGCAATGGCCACGTCATCGCGATTGCCGGCCTGCCCCAGCAGCAATCGCACCTTGCCGGCACCGCGCACCAGTGACCGGCTGACTTCCAGCAGACGTGCCAGCCCATCCGGGTTGTGCGCGTAGTCGACCAGCACATTCATGCCGGCAAACTCCCAGCGATTGAGGCGGCCCGGATTGTCGCTGTGGGATTTGCCGAAGGTGGTGAGGGTGCCGGTAATGGCGCTTGCCGGCATGCCCAGCGCACGGGCAGCCAGTACCGCGGCGGCGATGTTCGCGATGTTGTAGTGCGCTGCACCGCCGAGCGTCAGTGGCATGCTGCGCACGTCGCCAAGACTGGTTCTTTCGCTGCCTTCACTGAGCCAGAGCGTATCGCCGACACCGCCACAGGTCATGCCGCCCGCAGCTTGCAACGCCGCAAGTGCAGGATGATGGTCATCTGCCGCGAACAGCGCCATGCGCAACGGGCGGCGCGATGCCATCGCGTGCAGCAATGTGTCATCGGCATTGATCACCAGCGTGCCTTCCTTGCCCAGTACATGCGACACCGCCAGCTTGACGTCGACGAGATCGGCGATGGAATCGACACCGTACTCGCCGAAATGGTCTGCCGAGACATTGGTGATGATCGCCGCGTCAGCACGCTCAACGGCCAGTCCGCGCCGCAGGATGCCGCCGCGCGCCGTTTCCAGCACGGCAGCGGTGACACGCTTGTCCCGCAGCACCAGCCGCGCCCCACCCGGTCCGGAATAGTCGCCGCGCTTAAGCCATTCCCCGCCGACCTGTACACCCTCGGTACTGGTGATGCCGACGCGGCCCCTGAACTGTGGTGCGGCGCCATCCAGCATCGCCGCAAGTAGTCGCGTCGTGGTGGTCTTGCCGTTCGATCCGGTGACCAGCGCCAGCGGCACGCGGTGTAGTGCGGGCCAGTCGACCTGCGCCTGGAATGGTCGCGACTTGAGTGACCAGGTCCTGCTGCCTGCACCTTCGCCCAGCGACACCTCGTCATCGTCTGCCAGTACTGGTATTGCGCGTTCCTGCGCGGCGGCACGCATGGCGGTCATGACGGGTTCCTGCTCCGCGGCATCGATGCCCCGGCAAAATTCGCCTGAATCGAGGCCAACACCAAAGCGCTGGTGCACGTCAAATCCGGTGTCGTAGTACAGGAAATTGTCGTCCATGTCACCGGCGCCGCAGGCCACTTCCCACGCAAACTCGTTGATCTCCGTGGCTGTGTAAAGGCGATCCGGTGGGCAGGGAATCACCAGTTCCGCACCGCCGGCGTGCATATGCACCAGCGGCCGGCATTCGGGCCAGCCGAGTTCTTTGGTGAGGGATCCCGCCACTTGTTCCCAGCGCGCGAAAGAATCTGCATCCTTCGCATGCGGCCCGGCCGTAGTAAGGATCGCCGCAGGTCCAGGCGTGTAACGATTCGCCCCCGTCAGCCGGCGCGAGTCCTCATAGCAGAGGCGCAGTTCAACGTCGATGGCATCGACAGCGGGCCATTTATTTTCGGTCAAGATTCAGTCTTCGCTCTCTTTGACAAAACGCACGCCGCGTTCGTCGCGCACGAAGCCCGCCGCCTCCAGCGCGCCTTCGCCATGCGTTTCACCGCTGTCCTCGGCGGATACATCACCCGGCACCGCGACTGGCGGACTCTTTGGCGCAGCCGATTCCGCTGGCGCTCCCGCCGGCCGGAACTTGGTCACCTGTTTCCAGGAGCGTGTCAGTGCGTCGGCGAAGATCAAGAGCAAGTCACCTTGCCGTCCCATCTTCAGCGCTGCGTCGATGGCCAGTTGCTCATCGGGAATGATGCTGATGGCTTCATCCTTCACGTCGTGTTTTCGCAACACCTTGGCGATCATGTTCGGCACTTCATCACCATCGCGTCCGCGCAGGCTGTCGTCGCGCCGGCAGATATAGTGATCAAAGCGCCCCGCCACTTTTTCGGCGATGGCAACGATGTCTTCATCGCGACGGTCACCCGGCCCGGCCACAACCACGATGCGGCGGCCCGGCACATCCAGCCGTTGGGCCAGGTCCGCCATCACCCCCACCGCATGGGCGTTGTGGCCGTAGTCAAAGATCACCTTGAACGGATGTTCGTTGAACACGTTCATGCGGCCCGGCACCTGATAGAAGGTGGTATCGAAGGTGCGCAGGCCCTGGCGGATGGCGTCGAGCTTGATGCCCATCGAAAACGCCATGGCCGCGGCAAACATGGCGTTCTGCACGTTGTGCATGGCGCGGCCTTCCAGCGTGGCGGGGATCAGGTGCGTCCACATCAGCGGGATATGCCCGCCCTTGTCGTAGAG
>CAYSKY010000423.1:0-3657 GCA_964431425.1 uncultured Burkholderiales bacterium | reverse complement strand
GTCATCGAGGCCGCCGGTGGCTTCCTTGCGGTAGCGGGCGATGAAGGGAACGGTGGCGCCCTCGTCGAGGAGTTCGACGGCGGCGGCGATTTGCTGGGGTTTGGCGGCAATTTCTACGGCAAGGCGGGTTTGAATCGAAGGCAGCATGCGCGGTTCTTCAGTGGAAAACGGAAGCGCGGATTCTACGTGATGTGCGGCCCGCTGCTGCGGTGCGCATCCACGCGGGGCTGCTGCCCCGCCCTTGCGGGCCGGTCAGGAGCGGTGATCGCTGCGGATCTTGGCCAGTTTTGACGCGTAAAGATCGTGGTCGCGTTTGGTGAGGCTGTTTTCCATGGCGAGCATGATGTGCTTGCGAGCCTGCTCGGCCTCGCCCAGGCCCATATAGGCGGCACCAAGCCAGAAATGGAATTCGTCGTTATAGGCGGCGCGCTCTACCTCCTTGGCGAACAGGTCGCGCGCCCGGGCGTAGTTGCGCTCGCGCATGGCGGTCATACCGAGGTCAAAGAAGTGAAACGGCGGATAGGGCCGCATTTTCTCGATGCGTTCGTTCAGGGCGACGGCCTCGGCCTGGCGGCCCTGGTCTTTCAGTACCACCGCCATGTTTGACAGCGAATTGATGTTGCCCGGCTCGCGCGCCAGCACATTGTTCAGCACGGCCTCGGCCTCCCGCAGGTTGCCGTGGCGCCGGTACACCACGCCAAGCGTGTTCTGTGCGGCCAGGTACTTGGGGTCCTGTCGGATGGCCTCGCGGGTGAACCAGTAGGCCTGGTTGAGGTCTCCCTGCGACATGGCCTCGGCCGCGCGGTTGTTGAAATACATGGCAATGATGGTTTCCTCGCTCAGCGGCCAGGTGCGCGGCTGGCCCGACAGCTCGGGCAGGAAGAAATCCACCGTCAGCGGCACACTTTCACCGGTTTTCACCCGCGAATGCGAGCGCAGTTCGCCCAGGGTGAGGTTGACGTGACCATTCGCAAACAGGATGCCGCCGATGCGCGCCCATACTTCATCCACATACACACCCTGGAACCGCACCGGCAGGCCCATTTCGCGGGCGAAGGCGGCGGTCATGATGACCAGCGACAGGCAGTTGCCGCTCTTGGCGTCAAATGCCTCGGCGGCGGTGCGGGTCATCGAGGAGTCGTATTCCAGCTTGAGCTGGCCGGGCGTGTAGAGCGCGTCGATCAGGCCGTGGATGCGGCCTTTGGCATGCATCTGGCCGGCGATGTCCTGGTTGAGGTAGCGCTTCATGGCCGGGCTGACCGCGAAGATCTGCTCGGCACTGGGCCGTTCCCGCGGCGTGGCGAACAGATCGTCGCGCAGCAGAGCCTCGGGTGACTGCAAGCCCGGGCCGGTGGCGCAGGCGGCCAGCAGACTGCACAGGAAAACGACGATCCAGTGTTTCATGGCGGTGCCCTCCTCAAGCCAGACTCAGCGCGAGGCCCAGTATCTGCCCGGTGTTTGCGGGGGTCAAGACGCAGTGCGACAGGGCGCGGAAAAATGCGACCGGACGGGAAAGCCTAGTCGAGGTAACGCACTGTCACGCGCGGGCTGCTGTCCGAGAGTTCGGCGTGCAGCACGGCGTACTCCGGTACTTCCACCCAGGTGGCGGTGTCGCGCGTCAGGGGCTCCGAGGCGACGATGATGGAATCCGCCTCGTGCGGGCCGCCGGTCATGCGCCACTCGGTGTCGCCATGCGCATCCGCGTGGGCGCCGTATTGGCGGCCGAGCGTGTACCAGAGTGACAGGTAGTTGAGGTTGGCTTCGTGCACACGCGACGGATCGGCAGTGGGATAGCAGCCGAAATCGAAGCAGTAGCGTACGGCAGCCAGCTGGTGGCCGTCGGTGAGGAACAGGTTGACCGACGACGAAATCGCGATGCCCAGCTGTGCGCGCACCTCCCGCAGGATCGACAGCGCGCGTGCCACCGCGGCCAGCAGCTCCTCCCGTGTCGGCCGGCGGGTGGGGTCGGGCAGGGCGGAAACAATCAGCGCGTAAATCCATTCGCTGTCGGTGGTGCCGCGGATGTGCGGCAGCCAGCGCGCGTCGATGTGGGCGGCCAGCAGGGGCTTCACTTCCGCGACCCGGGCGAGGTCGCCGTTGTGCGCCATGGCCAGCGGAACGTCCGGGAACTGGAACGGGTGGACGTTTTGCAGCGAGATATCCACGCTGGTGCTGTAAGCGACTCCACGCACATGGGCCAGCACGCAGGACGGGCTGATCTTCTCGGCGAGGTTTTTCAGGTTGCGGTCAAAGATCGGCAGCGAGGGGGACCCATATATATATGGCGCATCGGGCGACGGCGGGTTGCGGTCCCAGGCGCGCAGGCCGAACCCGGCGAGGTTGAGCATATGCAGCATTTTCGGCATATAGCTCTGCCGCACCAGCGCCGAATCCGGCTGGAACAGCAGGTGATCCAGCAGTACGGGCTGGCCCAGATAGAGGAGTGCGCGGCACATGTCGGTAAGTGCAGCCGGTATGCCGATCAGGCCGGTTCCGGCGTGTAAACTCGGCTGCAACCGGATTCTGCCACCCGTGGATGAATACCAGCAACCACATCGACGCATTTCGTGCCAACACCCTCTGTCACGGCCTGGACGAGGCGGCGGTTTCGCAATTGTTTGCGCTGGCCGAGCCGTTCGCGGTTTCCGGCGGAACCCGCCTGGTGCGGCAGGGGGAGTTGTCGCGCGGCGCATTTCTGCTGCAAAGCGGAAGCTGTGAAGCGCGGGTAACGCTGCCCGGCGGCGGAGAGCGGCCGGTCGCTACGTTTGCCGCCGGCGACATGTTCGGCGAAACCGCCCTGTTGGACCAGGGCCATTGCAGCGCAGGGGTGTTCACCACCACCGGGACCGCCGGCTGGTTCGTCGATCGAGAAGCATTTCGTGCATTGGCTGCCGGTCGCAATACCGCAGCGCTGGCGATCGCGCGCAACATCGCGCTGGGTCTCGCGTCCCGATTGGGGCGGCTCAATCGGGAATTACTGAGCCATCCGGCGGCGGAGGATCGCGAAGCCCCGGATGAGCCGCCTGCCGGTGATCCTCTTGCCGGTGTTGAACGGCGCCCGGCGGCGGATTGTTCGCTGCGTCCGTTTCTGCCGGTGCTGCCGGTGTTTGCGGGATTCTCACCGGCAGATATCGACAGGGTCGTTGCGCCAGCTGAAAGTCTGCAGTTGGCACGGGGGCACTGGCTGTTTGTCGCGGGGCGTCCGGCCGACGCTTGCTTTTTACTCGTGCGCGGCGCGGTGGAAGTCAGCGCGCGACGCGGAACTTACGAGCGGCGGCTGGCGGTTCTGGGGCCGGGATCGTTGATCGGATATTTAAGCGTGCTCGGGGCCGGGACGCATGGCGCCAGCGCGCGGGTCCGGGAGACGGCGGATCTGCTCGCGTTTCCGGCCGACGCTTTTCGCCGCCTGTTTGCCGGCGCGTCCGGTGCCGAAGCGCGCCTGCAACATGCAGTGCAACGGGCGATGCTGGCTTCGCTGGCACGCAGCAACTCCCAGTTGTCGCGGCTGGTCACGCAGGAAGCGCTGGGCGGGGCCTTGCGGGCGCGCGCCGTGCAGACCGCCATATAAGAAGCCGGCAGCGCCGGCGGCTACTCTTCGAATTCGTCCTGGTCGCCGCCGGCGCCTTTTTCCGCATACAGCCAGCAGATCTTGCGCGC
>CAYSKY010000422.1:2311-3670 GCA_964431425.1 uncultured Burkholderiales bacterium | reverse complement strand
CGATCAGCGGCAGGTTCAGGATCACCAGCATCAGGTTGCCGATCCACATCGACACGATCATGCCCCAGAACAGGTTTGGCCTTTCCGCCATGACCTGGGGGCCGGGCTGGATGCCTTGGATGATCATGGCACCGACCATCAGCGCCATCACCGGGTTGGGCGGAATGCCGAGCGTCAGCAGCGGGATGAATGAGGTCTGTGCCGCCGCGTTGTTGGCCGACTCGGGTGCCGCCACGCCCCGGATATCGCCCTTGCCGAACTTGGAGGGGTCCTTGGCGATTTTCTTTTCCAGCGTGTAGGCTGAGAACGAACCCAGCACCGCACCACCACCCGGCAGGATGCCCAGCAGGGAACCGAGCGCGGTACCCCGCAGTACGGCCGGAAAAGCGTCCTTGAAATCCTGCGCCGTGGGCCAGAGCGACGACACCTTGCTGGTAAAGACCTCCCGCTCTTCGCCCTGCTCCAGGTTCTTGATGATTTCAGCGAAACCGAACACGCCCATCGCGATCGCGACGAAACCGATCCCGTCCGTCAGTTCGGGGATGCCGAAGCTGAACCGCGCCATGCCGGAGTTGACGTCGGTACCGATCAGGCCCAGCAGCAGGCCCAGGAGGATCATGCCAATGGCCTTGATCACCGACCCATGCGCCAGCACCACCGCGGCGATCAGGCCGAGAATCATGAGCGAGAAGTATTCAGCCGGGCCAAACTTGAAGGCAATCTGGGCCAGGGGTGGCGCCGCGGCGGCCAGCAGAAAGGTCGCTACCGTGCCGGCGAAAAACGACCCCAGCGCCGCCGTGGTCAGTGCTACGCCCGCGCGCCCGTTCCGGGCCATCTGGTAGCCATCGAGAGCCGTCACCACCGACGAGGATTCACCCGGAAGATTGACGAGAATCGCAGTGGTGGATCCGCCGTACTGGGCGCCGTAATAAATACCGGCCAGCATGATCAGCGAAGACTCCGGCGGCAGGGTGAAGGTGGCCGGAAGCAGCATGGCGATCGTGGCGATCGGCCCGATGCCCGGCAGCACGCCGATCAGTGTGCCCAGCAGGCAGCCTATGAAACAGTACATCAGGTTGTTCAGGGTCATCGCAACCGAGAAACCCAGCGCGAGATTTGAAAGTAGTTCTTGCATGTGGCGCCCCTTAACCTGCGATGAAGGAAGGCCAGATCGGGAACGGCAGTTTCAAGCCGTACACGAAGACCGCGACTGAGAAGATCGCGAGAATGATGCTCGCGCCGGCGACTTCCTTGATCTTGAACTCCGAACCACCGTATGCCGAAATCACCACCAGGGTGATGATCGAGATCGCAAGGCCCGCCATCTTGGCGATCATCCCGAAGAGCACCATGCCGCCC
>CAYSKY010000422.1:0-2301 GCA_964431425.1 uncultured Burkholderiales bacterium | reverse complement strand
CCCAGAATCCAGAACAAGGGCTTCCATGCAAATTTGGAAACCTTGTCCCCCGTGGTCGCAAACGACTCGACAATGATGGCCACACCAAGCAGCGCCATGATGATGCCGAGCACAAACGGGAAGTAGCCTGGCCCCATGCGCGCGCCAGTACCCATCGGGTACTCAAACACCTTTACGACAATGGCGAACGCTGCGCCTATTCCCAGAAACATGACCCCAGACCAGAAGTCCTTCGGGTTTTTTAAATTCACAGCGCCCCTCCGACGGTGATTATTCTGCGACTGATTCTACATGACACCACTCGTTTGAGGCGTTATTCGCCCCATGTCGCGAATGTAACAGCCACTCTTGACGCGGGTCAGGATTTTGTTTGCAGGCGGCGGCGCGGCTGGCTGCCGGCGGCTGCAGGTGGCGATGCCACTCGTCAGGGCGCGTCGAGCAGTTCGCGGCTGTTCGCGCCGGCGGCGGGAATATCACTACGGTTTCCCGGACGCCAATCACCGAGTTGGAAAGGCAGCCGGGGTATCGGTGTCGTGCTGCCGTTTGCCAGCGTGACGGCGGTCATGCCGCCGGCGGCCAGATGCGGGTCGTCAAACAGTTCCGCGGGTGTCTGCACCCGTGCAAACGGCAGGCCGGCGGTTTCACACATCGCCTCCAGTTCGGCGACCGGCCGCTTCTTGAGCAGCTGCGCCACTTGCGGAATCAGGGTGGCACGCGCCTGTGCACGCTGCGTGTTGGTGGCCAAGCCGGGGGCGAGCAGTTCGGGCTCACCCAACGCACTGGTAAACAACTCCCACTGGCGGTCGGTTACCACGCCGACAAACAGTTGGACGCCGTCTGCGCTTTCGAAAACGTCATACACCCCCCAGGCGCGACTGCCCGCCGCCATCGGTTGCAGGGGCTTGTGGTTCATCGCAAACTGCATCATGTGCGTCGATACCAGCCAGGCGCAATTTTCAAACAGCCCGCTCTGCACATACTTGCCGAGGCCCGTGGCATCACGCTCGCGCAGTGCCGCCAGAATCGCAATGGCGCCGAACATGCCGCCCATCATGTCATTGACCGGCGCACCCGCACGCAGGGGGCGGCCCACCGGTCCCGTCATGTAAGCCAGCCCGCTCATCATCTGCACCACTTCATCGAGCGCCGTGCGGTTTTCATAGGGCCCGGGCAGGAAGCCCTTGAGCGAGCAGTAGATCAGCCGGGAATTGGCCACGGACAGCGCTTCAAAGCCCAGTCCCTTGGCGTCCAGGCCACCAGGCCGAAAGTTCTCGATGAACACGTCGGCACCGGCAATCAGCCGTTTGGCGGCGTCGAGTCCGACGTTCGTTTCAATGTCGAGGATGACGCTTTTCTTGTTGCGGTTGAAAGCCGTGAAAAACCCGGCGCCGCTGTTGGTGAGATAACGCGTCGGGTCGCCGGGCTTGTCCGGCTTGCCGGGTGGTTCGACCTTGATGACCTCGGCGCCAAGATCCGCCAGAATCAGGCCGCAGGTAGGGCCCATCACCATGTGTGAAAACTCGATGACGCGAATGCCCGCCAATGGCAGACCGGATTCTGGCGCGCTCATGCGGCACCGGCCGGGGAAACCGCCACATCAGCGTTGCGATGTCCGTGTGTTGGATCGGCGTAGCGGAAGCCTTTGTGGACGCCCGCATTCTGCACGTAGCCATAGACCGCCTCGCCGGGCAATCCTTCCAGCAGGATCGCGCGTGCGGCCAGCAGCTTTTCCAGGTCGACCCCGGTGTCGATGCCCATCGACTCGAGCAGGTACACCACATCTTCGGTGACCACATTGCCGGTGGCGCCGGGTGCATAGGGGCAACCGCCGATGCCGCCTTGCGACGCATCGATCGTGGTGCATCCCGCCTCCAGCGCAGCCACCACATTCGCCAGTCCCTGGCCGCGGGTATTGTGCAAATGCGCCGCCCCGGCCTTGTCACCGAGCTCGTGGCGAAGACGCGTGAACATGCGCTTCACCTGCACCGGGTTGGCATAGCCGACCGAATCCGACATGCCCACCGAATCGGCCCCCGCTGCGGCCAGCTGCTGTGCCAACTCAATCGCCCAATCTTCCGATACCTCGCCCTGCAAGGTACAGCCGAATGCCGTGGAAACATTCGCTTCGATAAACGGGCGCTGGTCCGCCGGCAGGCCGTCGCGGAAGCGGCATACGCGCCCAATCTCTTCGACTGCCTCCGCGCAGCTCTTGCGAAGATTGGACTGGCTGTGTGCCTCCGACGCCGACACCGGCATGGTCGAGAACCAGATCAGCGCGAACCTGATGAGCCTCGGCGCGAT
>CAYSKY010000421.1:0-3673 GCA_964431425.1 uncultured Burkholderiales bacterium | reverse complement strand
GCATGGATGTATAGCGCGCCGCCGTTTCGCCTCAAACTCAATGGCTGGTGGGGCAATCTTGCCTGTGCCGTCTGTTACGAGGGGCTGGCCTGGATTACCGGTGCTGCGGTCATGGCGGGGGGCGCCATGCCGGATGGACGCATTTTGCTCCTGGCGGCGATGTACAGCGCCGGCGCCCACGGCATCATGACTCTTAATGACTTCAAAGCGATTGCAGGTGATCAGCAGATGGGGGTTCGCTCGCTACCGGTTCAACTGGGACCCCAACTGGCCGCCAGGGTCGCCTGTGTGGTGATGGCCGTACCGCAGGTGGTGGTGATCGCCGCCCTGATTTCCTGGGGTGCAGGCAACCACGCGCTGGGTGTGGGTGCGGTGCTGGCGACACAACTGGTCTTGATGCGGACCTTCCTGGCACAGCCGGTCGCGAAAGCGCTTTGGTACAGCGGTCTCGGTGTCACGCTGTACGTCTCGGGCATGATGATCAGCGCGTTCGCACTGCGCACTCTGCCATGAGGCTCCCATCCAACCATTGCAGCCGGGAACACGCATGAACGGAAACCACATCGGATGGTCGGGCATTTTCAGGCTGGGGCTGGTGCAGATGGCGCTGGGTGCCATCGTGGTGCTGACCACATCGACCATCAACCGGGTGATGGTAGTGGAACTCTCCGTGCCGGCCATGCTTCCAGGGGCGCTGGTGGCGCTGCACTACGCAATGCAGATGCTGCGACCAAAGATGGGGCATGGTTCGGACGTAGGGCAGCGGCGCACACCTTGGATCGTCGGTGGGATGGCTGTATTGGCACTGGGGGGGGCGCTTGCAGCGGTTGCCACTGCGGTGATGGGCGCAAGCCTCATCCCGGGCGTGGTCCTTGCCACGCTCGCTTTCACTCTGATCGGTGGCGGTGTGAGCGCTGCCGGGACGTCACTGCTGGTGCTGCTGGCCAAACGTGTTCATCCGGATCGCCGCGCGGTTGCAGCCACCGTGGTCTGGATCATGATGATCGCCGGTTTTGCCATCACCGCCACTGTGGCCGGAAAACTCCTGGATCCTTTCTCATCCGCACGCCTTGTGGCCGTGACCGCCGGCGTTTCGGGCTTCGCTTTCGCGCTCACCTTGCTGGCCATCTGGGGTGTCGAGGGACGCAGTACGGCGACGGCAGCTGAGGGAGAGGCGGCCGCACGGCCACATGCATTTCGCGAAGCGCTTGCCGAGGTCTGGCGGGAGCGCGATGCGCGGAATTTCACCATATTTGTTTTCATTTCAATGCTCGCGTACAGCGCGCAGGATCTGATTCTCGAACCATTCGCCGGCGCGCTGTTTGCGTTCACCCCGGGTGAATCCACCAAGCTCTCCGGGGTGCAGCATGGCGGTGTTCTGGCGGGAATGATCCTGGTGGCGTTTGCCACCAGTGTGCTCGGCCGCTGGCACTTCGGCTCGCTGAAAGCGTGGATCATCGGCGGGTGCCTCGCATCCGGCCTCGGTCTGGCTGGCCTGGCATTCGCCGGTGTCACCGGCCCCCCATGGCCGTTGCGGGAAAATGTATTTGTACTCGGCGTTGCCAACGGCGCATTTTCGATTGCGGCCATCGCATCAATGATGAGCATGGCCGGTCGAGGAAGCGCCGGCAGGGAAGGCGTGCGCATGGGGCTCTGGGGGGCATCACAGGCCATTGCGTTCGGCACCGGAGGGTTTCTCGGCACGGTGCTCAGCGATCTCGCACGCTGGCTGACGGCCTCGCCTTCAACCGGGTATTCGCTGGTGTTCGCATTGGAGGCGGTGGCCTTCGTCGGCGCCGCTCTCATCGCTTATCACATTGAACTTGCGTCGCATTCGTCGCAGCCGCGGAAAGCGGATGCGCAGGGGGACGCGGCAGAGAAGCGTGCGTTGGATATTGCAGGCCTGCAGGCAACCAAAGGGGGAGACTGACATGACCGATAGTGAAATTTTTGACGTGATTGTTGTCGGTGGCGGTCCTTCCGGCGCAACAGCCGCCGCGGATATGGCGCGCAATGGCCGCCGTGTCATGCTGCTCGACAAGGCCGGGCGCATCAAGCCCTGCGGCGGGGCCATCCCGCCCGCGCTCATCGAGGAGTTCGCGATTCCCGCGGAGTTGTTGGTGGCAAAGGTGACCTCGGCACGGATGGTGTCTCCCAGTGGTGTCGAGGTGGATATGCCGATTGACGGCGGGTTTGTCGGCATGGTGGATCGCGAGCAGTTTGATGAGTGGCTGCGCGCCCGCGCCGCCCAGCTTGGCGCGCGTCGCGTGACCGGAAATTACCTCAGGATTGAGCGCGACAGGGCCGGTTACGCGATCGTCCATTACCAGGCGGAGGATGCAGCTGGCGAGCGCAGGAACCACTCGGCGCGTACCCGTCTGGTCATCGGTGCCGACGGTGCGTCATCGCAGGTGGCCCGTCAGGAAATCGATGCGGCAGCCGACACCAATTACGTTTATGCCTATCACGAGATCGTCTCTTCACCGGCAGGGCGGGAAGGAAAGTTCGATCCGGCGCGCTGCGATGTGTATTACCAGGGCTGTCTTTCGCCGGACTTCTACGGCTGGATTTTCCCCCACGGCGCTACCACCAGTGTAGGCACCGGAACGGCCATCAAGGGATACTCGATCCGGTCGGCGGTGACGCGTTTGCGTGAAGTCGCGGGCCTCGGATCGGCAAAAACCATCCGTCGCGAAGGGGCGCCGATTCCCATGAAACCGCTGAAGCGTTGGGACAACGGGCGAGACGTGCTGCTGGCGGGTGATGCCGCGGGCGTGGTCGCACCGGCTTCCGGCGAAGGAATCTATTACGCCATGATCGGTGGCCGCTTTGCCGCCGTCGCGGCTGAACAGTGCCTTGCGACCGGCGATGCCAAGGCACTTCAGTCGGCTCGCAAGGACTTCATGCGTGCCCACGGCCGGGTATTCTGGATACTCGGACTGATGCAGCGATTCTGGTATTCCAGCGATAAACGCCGCGAACGCTTCGTAAGCATTTGCCGCGACAAGGACGTTCAGGAACTGACCTGGCAGGCTTACATGCACAAGAAACTGGTGCGCGCGAAACCGATGGCGCACATCAGAATCTTTTTCAAGGATCTTGCGCACCTGACCGGGTTGGCCCGGCTTTGACCAACGGGGAGCGATTGGCAGGGGGACGCAGCATCGCCAAGCCGGTGGCGGTCGCCGGCATTACCGCAGTTCTGGTCGCCACCCTCGGGGGTTTTGCGACTGAAATCGGCCCCTGGTACCGCTCGCTTGACAAACCTTCGTTTCAGCCGCCCGACTGGTTGTTTGGCCCTGCGTGGACGGTCATCTATGCATTTACCGTGGTCGCCGCGGCAAAGGCCTGGGTGGCCGTTGCCGAGCACCCGGAATGCGACCGCCTGCGCAAGTGGATGGTGGGACTGTTTGCCTTCAATATTGTGCTCAATATTCTTTGGAGCCTGCTGTTTTTCAGACTCAGGCGACCGGACTGGGCGATGATCGAGGTGGTGTTCCTCTGGTCATCCATCGCTGCGCTGATCTGGACTCTGTGGCGAGTGAGCCGGCCCGCGGCCTGGCTGCTGGTTCCGTACCAGACCTGGGTGACATTCGCCTCCATCCTCAACATCGCCGTCGTGCAACTTAATGCCCCGTTCGCGCGGCAATAGGAGCAGAAGCTAAGAATGGCC
>CAYSKY010000420.1:0-3678 GCA_964431425.1 uncultured Burkholderiales bacterium | reverse complement strand
CTGCAGCAGTTGCGGCCGCAGCAGCGGGCGGAGCGGGGGGCATCCCCAGAGGTTTCAGGTTGGTCTGCGTATCGGTGCCAACTGGCGCTGGTGCAGGCGCTGGCGCGGCCGGAGCCGGCATTGGCATTGGCGCTGCGGCGACCGGGGGTGCGCTTGCGGCAACTGGAGCCGGAGCAGCGGACGGCGCAGGCTTGCGAATGATCATCGTCTTTTCAAAGTCGCCAGCAGCCGCTTGGGCCGGGGCGTCATTGAAATATTTCAGCTTATGCTTGCCGATTTCAATGACGTCATTGTTCTGCAGGAAATGTTTCTTGATCGGCTTCCCGTTGACGAGCGTGCCATTCGTGGAGTTCAGATCCTCGATGAACGAATCGTTCAGGATGGTGATGATCGCGGCGTGCTCGCCCGACACCGCCAGGTTATCCACCTGGATGTCGTTATGAGGTTTGCGCCCCAGAGTCGTCCGCTCCTTGGTGAGCGTAATCTCTTTCAGGACGGTGCCGTCGACACTCAAGATCAGTTTTGCCATAGCCGTAACCCTAGAAATTAACCTTCAATTTTTCCTGCCGGGCGGTGCCCGGGCTCAATATTTCCGTCAGCCGAACCACGATTTAACCGTTGCCCAGAACCCACGTTCCACACCGAATTCTTTCTGCACCTTAACCAGCATGACCGAGACGTTGTCGCGCCCGCCGGCATCGTTGGCTGCCTGGATGAGCTGCTGCGCCGTCAAGTCGAGGTTTGATCGCAATGCGATCAATGTCATCTGAATCTCCTCGTCTTCAATCATGTCGTTCAGGCCATCCGAACAAAGCAGGAAAATGTCATCCTTCTGCACGTCGTAGGAATGAATCTCCGCCTCAACTTCCGGATCGATACCAACCGCACGCGTCACCAGGTTCTTGTTGTGTGATGACCTCGCGTCTTCCTTCGTAATGAGGCCCGAGTCGATCTGCTCCTGTAGGAGGGAATGATCGCGGGTCACCTGTTCGAGCACATCGCTGCGCATCCGATACAGGCGGGAGTCACCAATGTGTCCGACCGTGAGGAAGTTATCGTAAAAAACGCAGGCCACGAGCGTGGTCCCCATGCCGGCACAGTGGGGATCCTTTTGAGCTGCGTCGTAAATGGCCCGGTTTGCTTTCGCGACCTGCTCTTGAATCAGGCGCTGCGACAGGCTCATGGCCGCGTCTCGATCGAGCTTCTTTAGTACATCTTTCGTCCAGACTTCCTGCAGTCCCGAAGCAATCAAAGACGTAGCCATGCCGCTGGCGACCTCGCCAGCGTTGTAGCCCCCCATGCCATCGGCAAGCACCACGATTCCGAGGTCCGGCCTGGACTCTACACAGTCCTCATTATGGCCGCGCACCCTCCCCGGATCGGTGATGCTCACTATCTGCAAAGCATCCGTCAGCGCCACGAATCCTCCCAACAACCAAGTTGTCGTATCTGCATTTCGGTAGCTTCGCCCTTACGTTCTTATTCAGCCGGACGCCACCACTGATCACGGCCTCCCGTGCCAAGCGTATCCAGCCAGCCGCAACACCTAAATGCTCATATTAATAATAGCTTAAAAAAACTATTTAAGAAACACTTCCGAAAATAGCGCAATGTGCCTGATTTTTCAAGAAGAAAATGCTGGCGCACCCCGAAACCAGCGCCACTACGCAGCCGCCTACACTGCCTGCGGAGACTAGCTTCGCAGGGCCGCGAACGCAATACCCGAATTCGTCGAGGTCCCCAAGCGCAATTGGCGAGACGCCCCAAGCATTGGCACTCAGTGCCGGCCCCCACCAAGACCTGGTGCAGAAATCGGGGGTAGCCACCCACGCGTATCGGCCCGACGGTCAATTCCGGCTCGGATTTCCAAGGTGCTTTTCCGTGCACCACCTTGGCACCCGATTCTTCAATAGGGTCTAATATCGCGGACATTCAAACAAAATCAGACGAGGAGCTTTTCAATGGACCGCCCCGCATTCCTGGAAAACGACATGGACCCGCAGGAGACGCGGGAATGGCTGGAAGCATTGGACAGCGTGCTGGAAGCAGGCGGCCCTGAACGAGCGCACTTTCTGCTCGAAACCCTCGTTGACAAGGCGCGCCGTTCTGGCGCGCACCTGCCTTACTCCGCAAACACTGCCTATATCAACTCGATCCCGGCGCATGCTGAAGAGCCCATGCCGGGCGACCCGGAAATCGAGCACCGCGTCCGTTCGTTGATCCGCTGGAACGCCATCGCGATGGTGCTGCGGGCAAACAAGGAGAATTCCGAGCTCGGCGGCCATATCGCTAGCTACCAGTCCGCCGCAAACCTGTACGACATTGGCTTCGACCACTTCTGGCATGCGCCCTCGGCCACCCATGGCGGCGACCTGATTTTCATGCAGGGGCACTCCTCGCCCGGGGTGTATGCCCGCGCCTTCCTGGAAGGGCGCATCACCGAAGAGCAATTGGAGAACTTCCGCCGCGATGTGGATGGCAAGGGGGTCACCAGTTACCCGCACCCATGGCTGATGCCTGATTTCTGGCAATTCCCCACCGTTTCCATGGGCCTCGGACCGCTGCAAGCCATTTATCAGGCCCGCTTCATGAAGTACCTGCACAACCGCGGCATCGTCAATACCGACGGTCGCAAGGTCTGGGCGTTCATGGGCGATGGTGAGATGGATGAACCAGAGTCGCTCGGCGCCATCGCCCTCGCCTCCCGCGAAGGACTCGATAACCTGATTTTCGTGGTCAACTGCAACCTGCAGCGCCTCGACGGTCCGGTGCGCGGCAATGGAAAGATCATCCAGGAACTGGAAGCCGATTTCCGCGGTTCCGGCTGGAACGTGCTCAAAGTCATCTGGGGCCGGTATTGGGATCCTCTGCTCGCCAAGGATCGCGATGGCCTGCTGCAGCGACGCATGATGGAAGCCGTGGACGGCGAATACCAGAACTACAAAGCCCGTGACGGCGCCTACGTACGCAAGCACTTTTTCGGCAAATACCCCGAACTCGAAAAAATGGTCGCGTCGATGACCGATGACGACATCTGGCGTCTCAACCGTGGCGGCCTCGACCCCTACAAGGTCTACGCAGCTTACTCGTCGGCGGTGAACCACAAGGGCCAACCTACTGTGATTCTCGCCAAGACCGTGAAGGGCTACGGCATGGGCAAGTCCGGCGAAGGCCAGATGGCCACCCACCAGCAGAAGAAAATGGACATCGGCTCACTGAAGCAATTCCGCGACCGCTTCAATATTCCGCTTTCCGACGAAGCGCTGGCGGACATACCGTTCTTCAAGCCGACCGCAGACAGTCCGGAGATCAAATACCTCAAGGGCGCCCGTGAAAAACTCGGCGGCTCCCTTCCGATACGCCAGCACAACATTCCGCCGCTGAAGGTGCCGGACCTGTCCATTTTCGAGCCCTTGCTGAAGAGCACTGAAGAGCGGGAAATTTCGACCACGATGGCGTTCGTACGGGCTTTCACCGCCCTTACCCGTGACAAGGAACTGGGCCCGCGCCTGGTGCCGATCGTGGCAGACGAATCACGCACTTTTGGCATGGAAGGCCTGTTCCGCCAACTGGGAATCTATTCCTCGGTCGGCCAGCTGTATGAACCGGTTGATTCCGGCGAGTTGATGTTCTACAAGGAAGACAAGGCCGGCCAGATCCTGCAGGAAGGCATCAACG